>JAWODZ010000048.1:0-9267 GCA_046483025.1 bacterium | reverse complement strand
AATTGAATCTGGTGATCAGGTCATGCTCTTACCACAAAGACAGATTACATTGCGTTTAATTATTTCAATGATCCAACTTAGTGCTACTTTGATATTACTTTATTTAAGAATTAAGAGAGGATATTAATAATTCAAAAAAATGGTGTGGAAATGAATGAATTTGTAGAAGATTTTTCAAATCAAGGTCAATCGTTTAATATAGTTAAATATTTAAGAGCTTTTAAGGAGAAATGGTGGTTAATTATATTACTTACTGCAGTTATAGCAGTGCCCTGGTATATATATATAGAAAGTCAACCACCTGTATATCAGGCAAAAGCATTAATTGAATTCCAAAATGTACAGGATAATATATCTCTCCGGAGCAGAATGGTACGACTTAAAAGTCGTCCAATAATGGAAGAAGTAGTTGCAGAACTGGGCTTAACCTTGGAAATTCCCGATAAAACCAATCAAGAAGGTATTCAAATAAACAGAGAAGATATCTTTAATTATTTTTCTACGGTTCAAGATGTGAAACCAGGAAGATACTGTATAAAATTTTATCAGAATGGATATTTTTCAATTTATCATGGGCGTAACAGGTTAGATAGTTTGAGTGAAAAATCTTTAGATGATACACTTAGCTATAATGGAATGAGTTTTTTATTAAATCCTGAAATTAAAAGGCACAAAAGAGCTGATTTTCTTATTAACTATTTTAATTCTACTGTTAATTCATTACAGTCACGATTACAATTCCGGCCTGTAGGCGTTGGGAATATGTTGGTAATGCTCCTAAAAGGACGAGATCCTATTATTATCAGTAGATCCTTAAATATGATTGCCGATATTTTTTCAGAAAAAAGTCGAAAGATTAATAAGAATCAGGATGATTTTGTTCTCGGTTATCTTCAACAACAGTGTGATATAGCTCATAATAAATTAAGTCAATATGATTATCAATTAAAGTCTTTTCGTAATAGGCATCCAGAAGGGTTAGATGAAGAAACTCAACAAGTGTTAGTAGAATTGGATCGGCTGGAGACTCAGATAGAGCATATTGAATTAGATATCGATATGTTAGAAACATTTTTAAATCGGTTGGATGCTACTCATGAAGATTATGATCCATCTATATCTGCTCATACTGTTTATAGGCAGATAGCAAACCAGAGAAGTCTGGCTAATAGTACTGAATTAGGTTTGATTAAAACCCAGTTAGACAGATTGGATAGAGAAAAGGCTCAGCTATTGGCAAGTGGACGTCCCTCAGGGAATCCTGATGTAGTAGAAATAAATAATGATATATCAATTTTAGAAAGGAAAATACTATCAATAGCTCAGAAGAAAATTGAAGAATTAAAGAAGGAAAAAGAGGAAATAAAAATTGAAGAGTCAGAGTTAGAAAACAAGTTAGAGAACATACCGGATGAACAACTAAAAGCTATGAAGCTTCAAAGAGAAAGAAGTGCTTCTGAGGATATTTACAAGATGCTTCTAAAAAGAACAAGGGAAGCCCAGATTAAACTAGCAGTAGAATCCGAAAGTGTTGCCTTACTGGATCCAGCTGTACCTCCAAGCCGCCCGTCAAGAAAGGCTGACATGAAAAAGGTAGCTATGGGATTGATGTTAGGATTAGCCTTGGGTTTTGGAAGTGTGTTACTTTTAGAAGAACTTAATAAAAGTATAAAAACCAAGGAAGATGTGAAAAATTATTTGAATATGGATTTATTAGGTGTGATTCCACAAGTCAGGTTTGATGATAAATTTCTTGAGGATTCGGAAAAGGCTAAGAGTATTAGTTCACAGATAGTAACCCATGATTATTCTCCAACACCAGTTGGTGAAGCATATAGATCGTTAAGAACAAATATTCTTTTTTCCAGGGAACATGGATTATTAAAATCACTTATAATTGCTAGTGCTTCGCCTGGTGAGGGCAAATCATTTACAGCTACTAATTTATCAATTGCCCTGGCGCAGCAGAGATCTAATACGTTACTTATTGATGCGGATTTAAGGAGAGGAGTACTGCATAACATCTTTAAAGTTCCTAAAAAACCAGGATTAACAAATTATCTTACCGGAGTTAGTTCAGTTAAAGAAATATTAAATGAAACATATATCCCAAATTTATCTTTGATAACCTGTGGATCAATGATACCTAATCCTTCTGAATTATTGGGTTCAAGTAAGATGAAAAATTTTATTAAAGGGTTACGTGAACATTTTGATCATATAATATTTGACACCTGTCCCTTAAATGCTGCAACAGATGCAGTTGTATTGGGATCGTTTGTAGAAGGTGTTGCTGTAATAGTTCGTGCTAACGAAACGAATAGGGATAGTTTAAGTAATAAGATAAGTCTTTTCCAGAAAGTCCAAGCTAATGTGATTGGAATAATTTTAAATTGTGCTGGAGTAGAATTAGCCCATGAGGGTTATAGTTATTATAGATATTAGGAATATTATTTATGAAATTTTTTGTAACCGGCGGTGCTGGATTTATAGGATCACATCTTATTGAAAGTTTGTTAAATAATAGTAATAGTGTTATATGTATAGACAATTTTGATCCCTATTATGATCCTGCAATTAAGTATAGAAATATTAAAAATATAGAAAATCATCCCGGGTTTCAATTAATAAAGGGTGATATATTAGATTGGAAATTATTAACCAATTTGTTTAAAGATAATCATTTTGATGTTGTTGTTCACCTGGCTGCCAGGGCAGGAGTTCGACCTTCCCTTGAAAATCCACGATTATATCAAAAAGTAAACATTGAGGGAACTATTAATCTTCTGGAGTTGAGTTGTAAACATGAAGTTGAAAAGTTTATTTTTGCTTCTTCATCTTCGGTTTATGGTAATAATAAAAAAGTTCCCTTTTCAGAAGATGATTCAGTTGATTATCCAATTTCTCCCTATGCTGCAACAAAGAAAGCAGGTGAGCTTATTGCTCATACCTTTTCTTCTTTATATGATTTACCAGTTTCTTGCTTGAGGTTTTTTACTGTGTATGGGCCCAGACAACGTCCTGATATGGCAATACATAAATTTACCAGGTTGATTGATAAAGAACGGAAAATACCGGTTTTTGGTGATGGAACAAGCAGAAGGGATTATACCTATATTGATGATATAATAAAGGGAATATTGCTTTCTATTGAAAAGTGTAAAGGTTTTAATATATTTAATTTAGGTGAATCCCAGACTATAGAGCTGGACAGCCTCATTAAACTGATTGAGCGAGGATTGAATAAAAGTGCACAAATAAAAAGATTACCAGAACAACCGGGTGATATGAAAGAAACATTTGCAGATATTACAAAAGCTAAGAAAGAACTTGGATACAGACCTATAATTTCTATAAAAGATGGGATAAATGAATTTATCAATTGGTACAGGAGTGTTTATGGTTTGGAAGCAGATCAAAAAATTTTTTAATCCGAAATATGAGGATAATGCCTGGGGAGATTGGGTTGAATTAAATAAAAAATATATTCAGGATACAAAAGAAAACTGTATATTAGATGCTGGTTGTGGTACAGGGTATGGTTCAGCAATACGTCATTTTAAATCAATAAAAAAGAATGGCTGTGATATTGATAAAGATTTTGCCTGTAAAAAATATCTTGATAATTGGATTTGCTGTTCAGTTGAAGAATTAAGTTTTAAAGCAGAAACATTTCAGGCAGTAACCAGTAATTGGGTATTAGAGCATGTAGAAAAACCACAGAAAACAATAGATGAAACATACAGGATTATTAAAAATGGTGGATATTTTTTGTTTCGAACCCCTAATATATTCAACTATGCGATTTTATTATCCCATCTTACTTCAACCCGATTTCACAACAAAATTCGTAGACTTAATGTAAAATCAGAGGAAGCACATGTAGATAATGTGCCTACATATTATTTTGCAAACACAAAACGTCGTTTAAAGCAATATCTTGAAAAATCCGGTTTTGATATTATTGAGCTTGATTATCAAGGAACTGCTGCCGAATACCTTACCTTTTTTCGTTTGTTTTATATTATTGGAAAAATTGGAGATTTGATCACCAATTTGTTTTTTCTTCGCTGGTTAAAAAAGAACATTGTATGTGTTGCAAAAAAAAATGAACATTAGTTGAGTAAAATGATAGCCTATGATTAGAGAGAAAGAAATATTTTTAAATCGGTTAATGAAATTTATTGATGCAGTGATAATAATTTTTTCTTTTTTGAGTTCATATGTCATTACCACTGAAGTACGGAAATCACTTGATTTATCTTATTGGCTGAGTTTTGAAAATTTTTTCCAGAATTTTTTTCTTATAGGCATTTTAACCGTTCCTATATGGATTATCATTATGTCATATTATGGTGTTTATAAAAACTTTAGAACCATATCATTTTCAATTATCATATGGAAACTTATTAAATCCAGTGTGTTAGCTCTTGTATTCCTTGGTAGTATAACATTTATAATAAAAATGGAATTTGCCAGTCGGTCCTATATTGCTGGATATTTTATTATTGGAGGTGTTTTATTAGCCATTGAAAAGTTTATAATTAGGAAAATATTAAATATTATTTATCATAGTGGTCACAATCTTATTAATTTACTCATTGTGGGGACCGGAAGAAGAGCCCAGGAATTTATTAATACTGTAAATAAACATAAAAATTGGGGATTACAGATTGTAGGACTTATTGATGATGATCCTAAATATTTAGGTAAAAAAATTTTAAATTATGAGGTTGTGGGCAGAATAAGAGATATCCCCCGTTTATTAAGAGAATTGGTGGTGGATCAAGTGGTATTTGTGGTGCCAAGAATGTGGCTTAATCGGATAGAAAAAACAATTTTTCATTGTGAAAATGAGGGTGTCAGTACTGCAGTATCATTGGATCTTTATAACCCTAAGTTTGCCAAGATGCGAGTATCAAGTTTAGCAGAAGTTCCTTTATTGATATTTCACACTTCTATTGCAAAAGAGTGGCAGTTGTTTTTTAAAAGATCCATTGATTTAGTTGTTTCTTTTATAGCACTTGTTCTTATATTTCCATTCTTCATTATTGTATCGATAATCATTAAGTTGACTTCTAAAGGCCCAATATTTTTTCGCCAGATTCGCAGTGGAAAATATGGAAGAAAATTTATCCTTTATAAATTCAGATCAATGTATGTGGGAGCTGAAAACCAGAGAGTATTATTAGATAAAGAAAATGAAATGAACGGACCGGTTTTTAAAATAAAAAAAGATCCCCGCTGTACTAAATTTGGAAAATTTATGAGACGATTCAGTATTGATGAATTACCTCAGTTTTTTAATATTTTAAAAGGTGATATGAGTCTGGTGGGACCACGCCCTCCCATACCTTCAGAAGTTGATAATTATGAAACCTGGCAGAGAAGACGGCTGAGTATGAAACCTGGATTAACCTGTATTTGGCAGGTAAGTGGAAGAAATGCGGTGGATTTTGAAGAATGGATGGCGATGGATTTACAATATATCGATAATTTTTCTCTTTGGTTGGATTTTAAAATATTAATTCGTACTTTTTTTGTTGTTATTACCGGTTATGGTGCAGCCTGATTATTAAAATATACAGTGTAAAATGAAAATATTAATGATTGCTCCGGAGCCCATTTTTGAACCAAGAGGGACTCCTCTGAGTGTTGTCGGACGTCTTAAAACATTATCTGATTTAGGACACGAGGTAGATCTACTAACGTATTCTATAGGAGAAGATGTTGTAATTCCCGGAGTGAGAATTATTCGTATTCCTAAACTCCCAGGTATAAATAAGGTAAAAATCGGACCTTCTTTTAAGAAAATCCCTCTGGATTTTTTTTTATTGGTTAAAACATTTTTTTATTTGTTAAAATATGAATACCAATTAATTCACAGCCATGAAGAAGCTGGTTTTTGGGGTGTCTTTTTTGCCAGAATATTTAAACTGCCTCATATTTATGACATGCATTCCAGTCTTCCCCAGCAGCTAAAAAATTTTCAATTCACTCATTCAAAGCTGTTAATTAAAATATTTAGTGCAATTGAAAGCTGGATGTTACGATATTCCAGCAGGGTGATAACCATTTGTCCTGATCTTTATACTCTGGTAGAAAAAATCCTTCCGGGAAAAGGGTCGGTGTTAATCGAGAATGTAATTGATTACAGCATGATTTTTGGAGAAAATAATGTAACTGATAGAATTAAAAGTAAGCTGAATCTGGATAATAGAAAAGTTCTTCTCTATACAGGTACTTTCGAAACCTATCAGGGACTTGATCTCTTAATAAAGAGTGCTGAGATAGTAGTTTCTAAACAAAAGAATGTACTTTTTTTATTAGTAGGAGGACATGAGTACCAGGTTAATTTTTATAAAAAAATGGTAAAGAAAGCTGGACTGGAAAATTATTTTATTTTTACCGGTCAGGTTCCTCCCAATCAAGTAAATAGTTACATTCGCTGTGCTGATATGTTACTGTCTCCGCGTACTAAAGGCACCAATACTCCTTTAAAAATTTACAGTTATCTTCGTTCTGACCTGCCGGTAATAGCCACCAATTTACTTACTCATACTCAGGTTTTAAATTCGGATGTTGCCCTTCTGTGTAATCCTGTTCCTGACAGCTATGCTGAAGGAATAGTGTATCTTTTAAAACATACTTCTCAGGCCAAGAAGATTGCAATGAATGCAGAAAAACTGGCAGAGAATAACTACAGTTATCAGGTTTATAAAACAAAATTACAACGTGTGTTGTCAGAAGCTATGGAAAGGATTGTATAAATGTGTGGTATTTGTGGAATTTTGTATAAAGACAGTTGCAGAACACCTGATAAGCAGATGCTGCATAATATGAATAACACAATTATTCATCGGGGTCCTGATGATTCCGGAGTTCAAATATTTTCTTCTGTAGGATTAGCAATGCGCCGGCTTTCTATTATTGATCTCACAACTGGTCATCAGCCCTTAAGTAATGAAGATAAAACTATTACTATTGTTTTTAATGGGGAAGTTTATAATTTCCCGGTTCTTAAAAAACAACTGCAAAACCTGGGCCATAGATTTAAAACTTCCACAGATACGGAAGTTATTGTTCATGGATATGAGGAGTGGGGAGAGGATGTATGTAAGAAGATAAATGGAATGTTTGCTTTTGCTCTCTGGGATGGAAAAAAGAAAAAGTTGATGCTGGCAAGGGACAGGATTGGTATTAAACCCCTTTATTATTATCAGGATGGTGAAAAACTAGTTTTTGGTTCTGAGATAAAGACAATATTACAATGTGATAATCTTGACAAGAGTATTGACCTGGTTGCATTAAACAATTTTCTGACCTTTGAATATATCCCTTCTCCCAGATCGATTTTTAAGAATATCCATAAATTGGAACCAGGACACTGGTTAACCTGGTCCCACGGACAGTTAAATGATAGTTCTTACTGGGATTTTGTACCCCGGAAAAAATTTTGGAAGGCAAGTGAAGCACAGCAGAGAATGCAGGAGATAATGCAAGATTCTGTTCGGTTGCGGTTGATATCCGATGTTCCGTTGGGGGCGTTTTTATCAGGAGGCATTGACTCCTCTATTACGGTAGCTTCTATGGCTCGACTTATGGAAAAACCGGTCAAAACTTTTTCTATAGGATTTAAGGAATCCTCTTACAATGAATTAGATTATGCCAGAGCTGTGTCTGAAATGTATAACACTGAACACCATGAATTTACCCTGAAAGCCAATGCTTTGGAATTAACTGAGAAATTGGTTAAACAATTCGATGAACCGTTTGGTGATTTTTCCATTTTCCCTACCTATCTGGTTTCAAAAATGGCTCGGGATTTTGTTACCGTAGCCCTGTCAGGAGATGGAGGAGATGAATTGTTTGCCGGATATGATACTTATCGGGCTCATATGTTTGCTCAAAGAATCTATAAATGGATGCCAGGCAAATCTATGTTTAATTATTTGGCAGATAAAATACCTCCCACAGAACAAAAGAAAGGTTTTATAAACAGCTACAAACGTTTTGTTCAGGGAACCTGGCTACCGGAAAGTTTATATCATGCACGCTGGATGATATTTCTTCAGCAGCAGGAAAGAGCCCGGCTTTTAAGTGATGATGTTTTAAATGAAATTTCTGATTATAAACATTATGATTTTATCCAGCGGCATGCAGAAAAGCTTGATGAAAATACAGATGATATTACTAGAATGGGGTATATTGATTTGAAAACCTATCTGGTGGATAACATTCTGGTAAAAGTTGATCGTATGTCAATGGCAAATTCGCTGGAAACCAGGGTGCCTTTTTTAGATCATCGCCTGGTTGAATTTGCTTTTTCACTTCCTCCTCACTTAAAAATGAAGCTGTTAAAAACCAAGTATATTTTAAATAAAACTTTCTGGAATTACCTTCCCAGGGAAGTACAGAATAGAGATAAACAGGGTTTTAGTATTCCTATCAAGAATTGGATAAAAGAGGAATTAAAACCAATGATGACTGATCTTCTTAATGAATCCAGAATACGGCAGCAGGGATTTTTTAAACCGGAATATGTTGCAGAATTAATGAATACACACATTAAAGGAAAAGAAAATCACAGTCATAAATTATGGGCATTGATGTTTTTTCAGCAGTGGTATGATTTTTATGGTAAATAGTATCAATATTAATATAATAATAATGAGGTGGTAATGAAAATGCAGGAAAATAAAAAATTGCTTAATCAGATCAGAGAATACTGGAATGAACACATACATGATCTTGAGATCGTGAACCATCCCATTGGGTCCAAAGGTTTTTTTGAAGATCTGGATGAGTACAGATTTGATAAACTTCGGTATCTTCCCCGGATTGTTGATTTTAACAGTTATCAGGGGAAAAAAGTTCTGGAGATTGGCTGTGGAGCAGGTGTTGATCTAATCCGGTTTGCCAGAGGTGGAGCACAAGTTACCGGAGTCGATCTTTCTGAAACCGCTGTAGATTTGGCAAAAAAGAATTTTAAAATTAATGATTTTAAAGCAGATTTACAGGTGATGAATGGAGAGGCACTGGATTTCAAAGACAACAGTTTTGATCTGGTTTATGTTCATGGGGTCCTTCAATATACTGCAGATAGCAGAAAAATGGCTGAGGAATCATTTCGAGTTTTACAAGAGGGCGGGGAATTTATAGGTATGGTATATAATCGTAAAGGATGGCTTAATGTTTTATCAAAATTGATGAAAGTTGGTTTGGAACATGAAGATGCTCCGGTGCTTGACATGTACACCATTGATG
>JAWODZ010000076.1:0-5697 GCA_046483025.1 bacterium | reverse complement strand
CAGAAGGTGAAACGAGTCGATATTTTGAAATAGCCCGGGGTTCTGCACTTGAGTGTGCTGCTGTGCAGGATGTACTTGATGTTAATGAAGTAATAAGCAATGAACAAAATAATCAAGGTAAGGTCCTTCTGGACAGAATTGTTGCTATGCTTACTAAAATGGGAGGAAGAGGGTATTCTGTGAAAGAACCGGAAGGGGATTATTTTTTTTGTTGATGATGGTGGTGTCGATTGCGATAGCGATAGTGATGGCGATATCGATTACGATTTCGATAGCGATAGCGATACCGATACCGAAAGCGATGGAAATAGCGATGGTGATAGATAGCAAGAAAGATTACGATGGCGATATCGATTACGATTTCGATAGCGATCCCGATACCGATACCGATTCCGAGAAGAAGATGAATAATAAATTAAAATCTGGAGGAGGAGATACATGAGCAGTAAAATGTTGGCGGTTATTAAACGGGAATATATTACCAGAGTAAAAACCAAAGGTTTTATTATCGGAACCCTGATTTTTCCGGTACTGATAGTGCTGATACTGGGCGGGGTGGTTATTTTCGATACCATATTTCAGCCCTCTACCAGGTCCTATGCTATTATTGATAAATCAGGCAGGGTATATCAGGAATTTGTCAATCTGCAGTCCGATACCCTGAAAAACGGAGAACCAAAGTATACATTCCCTCACATAAAAATAACAGAAAGTGAGGAAGAATTTGTGCTTGATTCCCTGAGAAATGCAGTTATAAATCAGAAGATAAGCGGGTATCTGATCATTCCGGAAGATATTACGGAAGCCCGGGAAGTTACCTATGCAGCCCGGAATGTGAGTGATCTTGAAGAACTGGGATCATTTTCCCGGTCTTTTACCTGGATCGTTACCAATCTGCGGCTGGAACAAAAGGGGCTGGATGTGGATGAGATCAGAAAACAGATGAATGAAGGACGGGTCAGGCTTACCAGTAAACAGGTGACAGATGAGGGAGAAGTGGAAAAGAGCGGGGTGTCCAGTTTTATTTTAACCTATATTGTATCCTATGCAATTCTGTTATTGATCATGATATACGGACAGATGCTCATGCGCAGTGTAATTGAGGAAAAATCACAGCGGATCTCAGAGACCATTGTTTCTTCTATCAAGCCGTTTCAGCTCATGTCCGGCAAGCTGATCGGTATCTGCAGTCTGGGCATAACCCAGCTTTTCATTTTCGGGATTTTCATTTTTGCCGTGGTAAATTTTTCTGAACCGATATTTGCCCGGTTTGGTCTTGCTTCTTCGGAACTCTTGGAGGTGTTGGGTCAGTTCCAGTTTTCAGGAACCGTGTTCGGTTTTATGATCCTCTTTTTTATGCTGGGATTTGTTTTTTATTCCAGTATGTTCGCAGCAGTAGGAGCCATGGTCAATTCCGAAGATGAAGGGCAGCAGTTCCAGATGCCCATTATTTTTCTGATGATTATCGGATTTTTTATTATGTTCACTGTTTCCCGGAATCCTGACACTGTCCGGGCTTTCTGGATATCGCTGATCCCGTTTTTTACTCCGCTGGTCATGTTTGCCCGTATTGCAGTAAGTGATCCGGTTCTTCCTTCAGGTGCGTACTTATCTATTGTTACTATGGTGTTATTTACTGCTCTTATTTTGTGGGCTGTGGCTAAGATATACCGGGTGGGCATCCTTATGTACGGTAAAAAGCCTTCCTTAAAGGAAGCGCTGAAGTGGATCAGGTATAAATGACGGCAGACGGCTGACAACAGACCGCGATCCTGTGCGGTCTGCGGTCGAAAAACAAAACACCCCTCTTCCTCGGCTGACGCCGAGGGTCTCCCCTCAAGGGGAGAGATGGTGTATTACAAGTTTTCCCTTGAGAGCCTGTCCTGAGTTTATCGAAGGAGGGGTTATCCGGCATCTGGAAATCTGCGTTAAAAAATACGCTGCTTGTGAACGCCCGGAAGCAATGTATATCTGACCCCGTGGAATAAACTCACTATCTTTAAATTTGAGTATTGTGATTTTATTTTACGCAAGAGCCGGAGCCCTGGCGGAGTTTGCAAATAAATTCTTACTTATTAACACATAAATGCATCAACGCATTGACCCATATACCCTATACCCTATACCTCGTAACCAATACACGTCATTATGGATCTGTCAGTCTTCGATGAACTCAGACTGACAGAGTAACGATGTTCAAAAGCGCTGCTCTACCACGCCGTCTGCCGTCTGCTGTCCGCGGTTTGTTTTGGTTTTTTAGACGGTTTGATTTTCAAAAATAATATCACAATAAAGGCTCCCCTGATAAGGGGAGATTAAGAGGGGTTTATAATACATATTATTTTTGAAAATCATTTTATTCTCAAATACTAGTTGCTGGCTTCTGACCGCTTATGTTCTAAAGTTCTTGCATCTGACTTGTTTTTCTATATCACCTTTTCTTTAAAAAACCCCCTAAATCTCCCTTGTCAGGGGGACTTTATTTGGCGATTCACAAATACATACTGACCACCAACCACGGATAGCGAAACGTTAAGTGATACGCGGTCAGCCGTCCGCGGTCTGCGGTCTGTTCTTGCATACTTGCAACCTTGCAGTCTTGCACTCTTGCACTCTTACATCCTCAGTAAGAGTAAAATAAATATGCTTTTAAGACTGAACATTTCCAGACAAACTACGTATAACAGTCTAAAGAGTAACAGAAGAAAAAGATCAAAGGAGTGAAACAGCGTGAAAATATTCTTGAAAAATTTAATCGTTTTTTTATGTACAGGTATGATGTCACTGCCGGTATTTTCCAGAAATAGTGACAAGCGGTCCTACTTGACAAAACCTATTAATCCTGCTCCTCCGGTCATTGACGGACAAATGGATGATGAGGTATGGCAGACGGTGGAATGGGGGCAAGGTTTCGTACAGCATGAACCCTGTGAAGGAGAGCCGCCTTCCCAGGCTACTGCATTTAAGATTTTATATGATAATAAGAATGTTTATATTGGTATCCGGGCCTTTGATACTGAACCGGAAAAGATCGATACCCGCCTGTCCCGGCGGGATCAGATAGAGGGGGATCTGGTGGCAGTTCAAATTGACAGTTATCATGACCAGCAAACTGCTTTTACTTTTATGGTGAATGCCGGAGGAGGTAAAATGGACGGCATTTATACCAATGACGGAGAAAACCAGGACTGGACACCGGATCCGGTCTGGTATACAAAAACCTCTGTGGATGATAAAGGATGGACAGCTGAAATGAAGATCCCCCTCAGCCAGCTGCGGTTCAGCGGAAAACAGCAGCAGGTGTGGGGATTTCAGGTGGGCCGTCTGCTGTTCCGTAAAGAGGAACTTTCACTGTGGCAGCCTATTCCCCGGGATGCTCCCGGATGGGTGCACAGATTTGGGAAATTAGAAGGTATTCAGGGTCTGCAGTCCCATCGCCGCATTGAGATCTTGCCCTATGCCGTGGGGAAGGCAGAATCCATGCTGCCGGAACCGGGAAATCCTTTTGTAAACGGAAGTAAAAGGGATATAAATTTCGGGCTGGACGGAAAAGTGGGAATTACCAGTGATCTTACCATGGATTTTACCGTAAATCCGGATTTTGGACAGGTGGAAGCTGATCCTTCTGTGGTGAATCTGACTGCCTACGAGACCTTTTATCAGGAAAAGCGCCCCTTTTTTATAGAGGGAAAGAATATTCTCAGCTATCCTCTTATGCTGGGTGATGGTGATATGGCCAATAATAATCTTTTTTATTCCCGGCGTATCGGCCGCCGGCCTCAGTTTTATCCGGATACGGATGATGATGAATATGTGCGAATGCCGGACTATTCCACCATTCTGGGAGCAGCAAAAATGACCGGAAAAACCAGAAACGGACTTTCCCTGGGAATACTTAATGCAGTTACTAAGCGGGAAGAGGCGGAAATTGACAGGAATGGAGAGCGCAGTTTTGAGACGGTTGCCCCCCTGACCAACTATTTTCTGGGCCGGGTCCAGAAAGATTATAATGAGGGCGCTACCCGGATGGGTGGTATAATCACCCATACCCTGAGAGATATAAACAGTGAAGATCTGGATTTTCTGAACCGAACGGCAGTGAC
The DNA here is from genome assembly GCA_046483025.1 of bacterium. GTDB lineage: Bacteria > Zhuqueibacterota > QNDG01 > QNDG01 > CAYUAG01 > CAYUAG01. The sequence continues at coordinate 1,594 of JAWODZ010000076.1, read as the reverse complement.
CGGCGGAGTTGATCTTTATCACAGCTGGAAAGATCGGACCTGGTATATTGCCGTAAAATCAATATTCAGCCGTATTACCGGAACCAGGGAAGCAATGATCGAGCAGCAGCGTTCCTCCCGTCGTTATTTTCAGCGGCCGGATGCGGATTATGTGTCGGTGGATTCCAGCCTGACTTCTCTTTCCGGTCACGGGGGAAGTGTGTTTTTCGGACGCCAGGGGAATGGTCATGTAAATTTTGTGGTGGGAGGAAACTGGCAGTCTCCCGGTCTGGAGATCAATGATATGGGGTATATGCGTGAGTCTGATCAGATCTTTCAGTTCGGCTGGATGGGACTCAGATGGTGGGAGCCCTTCAGTATTTTTCGTAATATGAACATTAATCTTAATCAGTGGGGTGTGTGGAATTTCGGAGGAACGAATCAGGCGAAGGGCGGGAATATCAATGTACATGCTCAGTTCAAAAACTACTGGGGGGCAGGATGCGGCATTAATTATAATTCCCGGACCTTTTCCACTGCTACCTTACGGGGCGGACCGGGCATCTATCTGCCATCCGCCTGGAACACCTGGTTTCATATGAATACCAATCAGAAGAATGCTGTGTATTTCAGCCTGAGAGGATCCTACAGAAAACGCAATGACGGGTATTCCGGTAACTATTCCATCAGTCCGGGGATCAATCTGCGACCCAGCCGTATGTTCAGTCTGGAACTGGATCCTTTTTACCGGGTGAACAGGAATAACCTGCAGTATGTGGATGAGATTGAATATGATAATAACTCCCGTTATCTCCTGGGCCGTATATCCCAGACCACGCTGGGCATGGTGCTGCGGCTGAACTATACTATTACTCCCAATCTTACTGTTCAGTTTTACGGGCAGCCCTTTGTGTCCGCTGGCACCTATTCACAACTCAAATATATCACAGATCCCAAAGCAGACAGATATAAGGACAGGTTCCATACCTATGCAGGGGATGAGATTGCATTTGATCAGGAGTCCGATACCTATTACATAGATGAGGACACCGATCAGGAGACGGATTATGCCATTGGAAGCCCGGATTTTAATTTTCGCCAGTTTCGCTCCAATCTGGTGATCCGCTGGGAGTATACGCCCGGGTCGACGTTATTTCTGGTCTGGTCCCAGGGCAGGACTGATTATATAGAAGACGGCAGTTTTTCTTTCCGGAATGATATGCGGGATCTGTTTGATATTTATCCGCATGATGTGTTTTTGATTAAGCTGAATAAGTGGTTTTCGTTATAAAAAAATTTTTTTATTATAAACCACGAAAGACAGGAAAAAAATGGAGGAAAGGAGAAAAGGAGGATGGAGGAGGGAAAAGTTCTATCGTTTAATGCTCTTAGTCTCGTTTTATCTTTTATCCTTTATCCTTTATCTTTACATTTTTAGTCTTAGGGTCGTAGAGTCTTTGAGTCATAGAGTCGATACGCAATACGCGGTCTGCAGTCCGCGGTCGATGTTTTAGATATCAAAACCACGAAGTTTTTTAGTTTAAAGTCAAGATTTTTTTCATGAGTTATGGTTATATTCATGAAAAAAATTTGCACTGTTCTTTGAAAATTAGTA
>JAWODZ010000235.1:0-3291 GCA_046483025.1 bacterium | reverse complement strand
GCTGAAAGTGTTTTCGTTAACGATATGAGAATAATATCATTTGCTGTCTCTGTTTTATCTTTTGTATCTAAATCGTCAAACCAATGAGAATTAGGCTTAATTCGAATCAATTCCTCTATTACCGAAACCTCCGGAAAAAGACGGTATGTTAACTCATACTCCTCCCATTCATCATAGAATGTTTCCTCTTCCATATACTCCATCCATGTAGCAAAAATTGAGGGAATTGCCTCATCTTTATCCATCATAAAATCCCATTCAGAAAGAGCATCATAGACTTTCTGTTCCATTGTGGTTTTACTAGTTTTTGAATCTAGAGCGTTTAGTATATGAGGTACGAAGTCTTCTGCCTTTATACTTTTTGTGTCCGAATGTAATTGCCTCATACTTTTATAGGTATGATCATCTTTCGCCGCAATGAATTCATTTAATCTCCGTGCCCTATAGCTTGGTCGATAGCGAAATTGACCAATATAATCGTCGAAATAATCGGGTCCCGCTGCTAATTGATTTGCACTAACTACATAATTGCTTTCCGGATTGATAGTCTTAGGGTTTTCATCGTAGCGAGCGGTTCCAATCCAGTCACCTTCACCAGCAGAACCATTATAAGGCATAATTCCATGTCCTAAATGCCACGATGGAATATTGGAATCATCTCGAATTGGAAAGTCTCCTCTACTGAACATTCCTATATTTCCCTCTGCATCCGCATAATTTAGAGAACTTGAAGGACTCTCAAATCTTCTTAATCCTTCAATGAATTCACTAAGATTCTTAGCATAGGCCATATCCCTTACAGAAGTAAAGTCCATAACTTTATGGCAATACCATTTTGCGGCTATTACCTTATCCCCGAAATTTGAAGGTAATGAACCAAATTCGGAGGGAAGAGCTTCCCCAAGATCGGAAAGTACTGGACCATGAACTGTTCACTTAATTTCAAGTTTATAAGGATTGTTTCCTTTAATCGGTATCTTTACAGTGGCAATATTTTCAAATTCAGTTACCGAACCATCATAAATATAATGGGTATCATTAACTTTGTTATAATAATACCAATCGCATTGGTCCCATTGTACGGTCGTCATACCGGATGCAATGTATTGACTATTCCCATAAAGTGGTACTCCAGCACCACCGGGTACAAAATATCCAAAGAAATTCAAACTTGTAGAGGAATCCACAAAGTGAGTTTCATAATATGGATTAGGTAAGCTCCAAGCTTCATGTGAATCAGAACATGCTAAAGTCTCACCTGATACTGTTTTAGCACCACTTACAGCCCAATTATTTGAACCAGAATCATCCCTATATTCTAGCAACTCTCTTTCATGGGAAGATTTTAAAATTATTTCTTCAATTAAATCCTTAAATCCATCTGATAAAGAAGATGAAGTCTTTGATATATCTAATGAGCTCTCTAATCCTTCATTATCAAAGGTTGGGGTATCTGAAAAGTCTCCGTATCTTGGATTTACAGGAACTTGTTTCGGTAGGAATTCTCCTGCACCTGGATTTCCAAATAGTTCGGAAAAAAACTTCACACCATCTGTGACACCAAACTCTTCTATCAAATGAGACATCGTCACGAATCTATCTAAGTCCCCGTATTCCCATGTCCTTTCAATCATGAAAAAACCAATAGCCATACAATCTAACACAGTCCAAGGCATAAATTCATAATCTAATAATTGGAATTCTAGTTGTAAAGAATTCGGATGTGTGCTTACATAGTGATTAATTCCCGAGGTGTAAGATAATAGATGTTCATAAAATTCTTGCTCACGAGGATCTTCGCTATTTTTAATATGTAAATATGTTTCATTAGCATAATATTCCAAAAGTTTTGTTTTACTAATTATATCATCCACTAACATACTTGGTCCTAAAACTTCGGATAATAATCCTCGCGCAAACCTTCGAGCCAGATCCATAAAAAATAATCTATCTTGGGCTTGCGTGTATCCCATAGCAAAAGCAATATCTTTCATATTGCTTCCATAAATATGTGGTACTCCCCACTCGTCTCTATAGACAGTCACATCATCATTCAACTCATCAATGGAATATCCTTCTTGATCGGGATATCCTTGAGGAACATCCCACACACCATTTCCAGGAAATAATAATCCCCCAAGAGGAGGTATCCCCGAATCGAGCTGAAAAGAAAATGCTGATATGACTACAAGGGCTAATCCACTTACCACAAACAATTTTATTATTGCTTTTTTTTGAAATTTTTCCATAAAATAAATCCCTAAAGTGTTTATTAGTTATTAATTAATTATTTTGTCTTCAAAATATTTAAAACTAGTTATTTGATGAAGATTTTTCATTAAAAATCTATATTAATTTTTTTCTTTATTTCTCGCTTCCATTATAGAAATAGGTCTGTATACTTGAAGATTGATTAGATTATTGTAAACATGTATACAAGGAGGTTGGGCTTGCTTTCCTTCTCTATAAGGTTGTGTATTGTATTTATTCTATAATATTCTGATTTTAAAGAATTAATACATAATGAATTATCAAGTAAAGATTTATTTTATAGAGAGTTTTATTTGATATAATTATGTTAAAAAAACCGAATATTGTAGTGTTTATTACCCATGATCAAGGTCAGTATTTGGGTTGTTATTCACGCCAAGTGGAAAATTCTTTAAATACGCCTCATATTGATAAAATTGCTAAAAATGGGGTTAGGTTTACAAATCATTTCTGTACCGCACCACAATGTTCTCCTAGCAGAGGGAGTATTAAAACCTCATTATATCCCCACCAAAATGGATTAATGGGTCTAGTAAATTTAGGTTGGTCATTACCAGAATCTAATATAACTTTGCCTATGTACCTTAGAGAAAATGGTTACACAACCCACTTGATGGGGCTTCAACATGAGAGTTTAGAACCCGAGACTCTTGGTTACGATGAAGTAAGTAAACGGGGTGCAGAATTCAAATATTCGGTAAATCGAATGGAGAAAAAATATTTAGCCTTTTTTTCTGACCATAAAGATGACGAAAAGCCATTTTATATAAACATTGGAGCAATTGAGGTTCATAGACCTTTTCAAGCGTGGGCTGAACCTGTTGATCCTGATAGGGTTAAAGTTCCACCTTATTTACCAGATAATGAACAGGTTAGAAAAGATTTAGCGGGGTTTTATGGGAATGTTGAGCTTGTAGATAAAACGATTGGTAAATCTTTTCTAACCTGTTCATTATCTGGTAAATAAGGTGGAAGTTTAACCCTATCAGGATCAACAGATTCAGTCCGCGCTTGAAAGGG
>JAWODZ010000126.1:0-81535 GCA_046483025.1 bacterium | reverse complement strand
TGAGCCGTTTCGATTCGTGTCTGCGAGTTTATTGCCGGATGCAGCGCAAATGCTTCGATCCATAAGCAAGAAGTTAGGATTGCAAATACGATTACCGGATTCTCCGGGTAAGCCGCCTAATCCATCCAAAACTAATAATATTATTTTAGTTGATGCAGGTTTAACCAGTTTCTTAATAAAATTTAAATCCATAGCAGTCCTCTTCCTCCTCTTTATTTGCTTAAATTCACATCACTTATCATTTACTATTGAATCAGTTTCTGATGTTTTGTACAGAAATAACTTGATCTGCCTGAAATTGTTTTCTTTTGTATTGTTCCATTACATATTGGACAAGAATCACCTGGATTCCGATACGGTATCAAATAAGTATCCGGAAGCTGATCTGGATCTGCTTCCTTATCTATAGCAGTCTGTAGAACGTCTTTCATTCTCTCATAAATGATCTTCAGATCTCTATCGCTTAACTTTTTCATTCTTGAACCGGGATGTATTTTAGCCTGAAAAGAAATCTCATCTGAATAAATATTACCGATACCTGCTAATAGCGACTGATCCATTAATACGGATTTAACTGTGCTTCGTTTTCCTTTTACTATTTTTTTGAACTGTTCAAAATCAAATTTTTCTCTGTAAGGATCAATACCCAGTTCTTTTTTCCGAATAAAAGTGTGAACATCATTTATTAAATCGATTAATCCCAACTTCCTCTGACAATCATAAGCCAGATGATATTTATTATCAAAATCAATAAGTAATCGGATGTGTTCCGGGGATTCATCAGGATTTTTAAAATATTTTAAAAATCCTGTCATACCGAAATGTAATACAAGCCACTTTTCATCATCTGTTTTTGCAAAAAGATATTTCCCCTGCCGTAATGTCGATATAAACTGCTGTTCTTTTAATCGCACCTGCAGTGACCGCGGACTCACTTCGCCCAGCATAGCTATTTCTTTTATATCAACATTTTTTATTTTTTGATGTAAAGAAGTTGAGTCAAAATACTTTTTAAATATCTCCACATCAGGCAATTCCGGCATTTTATTGTTCCTTATTAATTATTTTGAAAAAAATGATCAAGTTTATTTATTCCTTTCATAAAATACAAGACAAAGCAATCATAAACATATAAAATAAATGATAAGATTGCTCCGTCTCTGTTCTCCGCATTATGAGAATACAATACTGTAAATATCTTTTCAGATGAGTATATCAAGAAGCAATTGTCTTACCTGCAGGAGATAATACTCCCCACAAACTTAAAATTATCAATACAATTCCAAATACTATAAAATTCCATGACCCTGTCAGCGCAATCCATATTCCGATATCATCACCACCAGGAAGCAGAACCGGTGAAACGTGATTAACTCTTATATTATCTACCACATCATTAACACTGCCAACGCGTCAGGGAAAAGATCGTGCTAATAATAAATTATTATATGCCGGCACTTCCTCTGTAAATTTAACAACACCATCGTCAACAGTTACATTAATATTTGCATTATCTGTATTATTTCTTTTTAATAAAAACATAAATAAGCTGAAAAATAATTGCAATAGGCAGATCTCTGAATTTTATCCTCAAAAATTCTGATTTTCGGCATATAGTTCAGATGTAAAAAAATGTTCTGTCATTCTTCATATCTGTTTCTCCTTATCAAAAAAATTCATTTACCATAACCATAATTTTGTTTTTAAAACCGTATGATCGATATGAACTCATGATATAGTGAAGAAAAGTTGCTACTCGTCCCCGTAGTTGTCTTCCGAACATTATACCGCAGGAATACCAATTGGGCATAGGTACAATAAATCCGGGATCAGTAAAATAATAAGGATGCGTTTTATACCCTCCTATAAGAGCAAGAAGGTTATCTGCAGCACATATTCCGCTGCTTATAGATGACTGTACAGCCATACGAAAACAGCCATTATCAGTACTGGTGCAGGCACAATCACCTGCAGCAAAAACATTATCATAGACTCTCAAGTCGTTATTCACCTTAATCCTATTTCGTACTCCTAAAGTAGGTGCTGGTTCTATACAGGGTATAACAGCATTCAGCCCGGTTGACCAGATAAGCAGGGCATTAGTGAGATGTGTACCATCTGTGAGTATAATATCTCTGTTCTCTGTTTCAGTTATTTTAGTGTTAGTTTTTATCTCAATACCAAGACGTTCACAATTGGCCATGGTATATACTCTCATCCATTCAGGAAGATTTGACAGAATGGTCTCTGCCATTTCAACAACTAGCACGTTTCCTTTTTGATTATATTGTTCCAATCCTTTACAAACATGAGAAGCAGTTTCAATGCCTGTATATCCTCCGCCGCATATGACGTAATTTTGATATTCACCAGAATGTAAAGTATCAGCAATATTCCGACTATCATTAATAGTATCAAGAGTATTGACAATACCACTCTTTTTGATTTTTCCAGGAACAGGAGTTTCTGACCCAGTGGCAATAATAAGAAAATCATATGAAATGTCCCTACTGTTATCCATGGAAACACTATTACTATCAGTATTTACTGCAACAGCTGTTCCCTGGATAAAATTGAATCCCAGCTGCTGGGCTAACTGGTTAAGAGAATAACTTACATATTTAACAGCAACACTCCTGCTGATAATATCTGGAAACAGCGGACGAAACTGTGTATAAGTATATCGGTTAATCAGTGTTATATTCAGATCTTTTTTAGAACGTGAAAGCTGACGGGCAGCTGCAATTCCTGCAAATCCTGCCCCGATTATAACAATTTTCATATTTTTTCTTTTTATCTTTATTCTCTTAACAGGTAAGATGAAATGCCCCTGCTGCTTTTCTGCCTCTTTCAATCTGCTCATTAAAAATATCAACTGCTTTATCAGTTAATTCGGCCACCAGTGTAATGTTTCTCTCCTGAAGTTCTTTTCTTGTTGTTTCAGGTATCTGCATCATCCCCGAAGAACCTGTGCCTACAATCAACATGTCAGGATTAAAATTAACGATCTCTCCTAAATCTTCTAAAGCAAGAAAATGCCCCTGGCGGCGCCACCATCCAGGCACTATTCTGTCAGGAAAAACAATCAGATCTTTTTGATACAATTTGCCGTTTATTTTCATACTTCCAAAAGAGTAATGCTCAATTGTATTGGAAATATTCATATACAGTTTTCCCTCTATTTTAATCCGGATTTTCTTCTCTCTAATACATATCTTTACCTTAAGATCAAAACGGATTTTTATTCATTTATCAGTAATCTCCTCTACATCCAACAACGGTTTCCACTGTACCTCCTTATATCCTAATGTCCTGGCAAAATCCAGGGATAAATCCTGTTCCAATTTTTTAATGTCTTGTTCTCCTTTGTTTTTCAGGGAAACATATCCGCCAGCCATCATGTCATGCCCTCCGACTTTGTAAGGATCAGTAGTTAAATGTTTGATGATTTTTCCTGCCTTGGCTTTAGGATTGGAAGATCGTAAGGACAGAATAAACTGATCTTTGAATATGCCGGTACAAAATGACCAGCTGATACGTTCACGCCGGAGAAGAAAATCGGCCATTTCGGATACAATCTCTGTATTGGGAACTTCACCCATATGTGCGCAGATGAGATGTTTAAAGAAATAAGCCCGGTGCAGGGTTTTAGCCAGGGTCTGAAAGTAGGACAGAGGAAGTTTGGGGTGAATGATCTGGGACAGCCTTCGCATACTGGTCTTTTCATAAATACTGAGATAAGCTTGGATATCTCTGGGGCCGGTTTCTCTCCCCAAATTTTGAGTCTCAGATATAAATGCATAGACCAGAGCTGTGGCTAAATCGGCATTAATTTCAACTTTACTTTTATTCAGCCATTCCACCAGCAAAGTGGCTGTAACCCCAATCTCCGGATTGACCACCACCAGATCACCTTTGGTATCCCTGCGCCGGGGATGATGATCTATCACAATATTATAGTGCAGATCCGGTGTGTTTCCAGCTTTTGGTTGTCCGTCCACCAGAGCCAGACAGTCATATTTTTCCAATTTAATCCGATTAAAGACTTTCAGTTTAATATTCAGTTTTTTTACCATAGCCTGGTTTTCCGCCCGTCCGATAAAACCACCATAAGCTATGCTGGTAGTAATTGCAATCCGATGTTCTGCCAGATGAGCTAATGCGGCTGCAGATGCAATGGCATCCGGATCAGGGTGGTTATGCACCACTATAAGTAAATGTTCTTTACCGTCCAGTACACTATCTAACTGCTGAAGCTGCTTGGAGACAGTCTGCATAATTTCACCTTATTTAATGATTATGATAGACAGGTTCCACTTTTACATCTTTCGGCATCATCTGTATCTATACTTACAATTTTAATTCCTATGATTTTGTTACCAGGTTGTTTTCCGGCAAATGAAGGAACCTGTTCTGCTTTGCTGCCGTAACGAAAAATTGTAATTCCCTTACAGCGCAATCTATGAGCTTCCATATAAATATTACTGACATCATCCAGAGAAGAATCAAAGGGCAGATTAATAGTTTTTGAAACTGAATTTTCTGAAATACTGCCTGAATACGCAAATGCTGTTCAGGAGACACATCAAACGCTGTGACAAATAATCGTTTTATTGATTCAGGAATCTCCGGTATGGATTGTATAGAACCTTTACGAGTAATTTCAGCTATCAAATCTTCACTGTAAAATCCCTGCTTATGAGCAGCTTTCTCAAAAGCTGGATTAACTTCAATCATCTGGGACCCGGATGGTATTCCAAGCCTGATAAGCAGGTCTGCAAAACCCATAACCCCCAAACCAACTTTACGGTTTTTAGAGGTGATGTCACGGACCTGGGGAAGTGGATAGTGATTTACTTCTATAACATCATCTAAAAAACGTATACCCCATTGAATGGTTCCTTTCAGTTTATTCCAATCCATATCCTGATCAGTGCTCATTCGGGACAAATTAATGGATCCCAGATTACAGCTCTCATAGCCCAGAAGAGGAACTTCACCGCATGGATTGGTACTTTCAATAGGCCCTGCTTCCGATGTGGGATTTTCCCGGTTCATTTCATCCAGAAAAACAAGTCCAGAATCACCTGTCTTCCAGGCCTCATAAATCATCAGATCGAAAAAGTGTTTGGCTTTGATGCTTTTGGTTTTTTCACCTGTACGGGGATTAATCAAATCAAAAAGTTCATCTTTTTTCACTGCCTCCATAAAAGCATCTGTAATACCAACGGATAGATTGAAGTTTTTAAATCCCCCTCCTTCTTTACAGATGATGAACTTTTCAATCTCGGGGTGATCACATCGAAGAATTCCCATGTTAGCACCCCGTCTTTTCCCTCCCTGAACAATGACATCTGTGGCTTTATTGAAAACACTTATAAAAGAAACTGGCCCGGATGCCTCATCCTTTGTAGAGAGGACCAGATCCCCACTGAGTCTCAGCTTAGAAAAATTAAATCCGGTTCCTCCACCTGATTGATGAATTTTAGCCATGCTGTGAAGTGCAGTAAATATACTATCTATGGAATCATTCACGGGCAGAACATAACAGGCAGCAAGCTGTCCCAATGGGGACCCGGCGTTCATTAAGGTAGGCAAGTTAGGAAGGAATTCAAGCTGTTTCATCATTTTGAAGAATGTATCTTCTACCTCATCAGGAGATTTCTGCGTGTTCAGTCGCTCTTCTGCACGGGATACATGATGAGCAACTCTGCGGAACATCTCCCGTGGTGTTTCTATAATATTTTGTTTGTTATCCTTCCGAAGGTATCGGCTTCTTAAAACCATAAGACTGTTTACCGGAAGCTTTATGTCATCCTGAAGTCCTAAAACCGATTTTGATTTTCGAATCCGGCTGTGATCACTCCGGTATAGAATATAGGCTCTGGCAATCTGAATATAACCGGATTCCATCAGTGCAGATTCAACTGCATCCTGAGTGGTCTCGATAGTTGGATTTTTTTCCCTGGATAGATTTTTTATTACTGTCTCAGTCACTTGTTCAGCAATCGTTTTTGCTTTCTTCTGATCCTGTACCACTTCTGTTGCTGCTTTCCTGACAGCCTCGGTGATCTTCTGTGAGTCAAACTGATCCTCTGATCCGTCTCTTTTCCTTACTTTTTCAGGAATTTGCATCATTCTTACAACTCCGATATCCGAGAACCCGGTTTATCCACGATTTGTACAGTGCTCGCCTGAGGCCCCTTGATTCCCATTTCTTCACTATAGCGGACTACAGTGCCGACTTCCAACCGATCAAAATCGTTATGTATTACGCTGTTTCTATTAAAATAAACATCTCGTCCATCCAGGGTTCTCAAGAAACCATAGCCACGTTCCGGAAAAATACGTTTGACAATACCCTGATTCTCTGTTTCCGCAGGATGTGCTTTAACCTTTCCTCTTTGGCGCTGGTCCAGTTTTTTCAGCTGTCTGCGCGCAGATGAAAAAGCTTTTCTTATCACAGCATCCAATCCTCGATGTAAAATGCCTTTTGAAGGTTCCTGTTTGACTACAATCTCATGCCCGGGTGGTACGGTAAGATCAATTCTCACCCGGTAAGGATTTCCTCTGCTTTGATGCTGCTGGGGTTTTTCCACTGCTACCCGGCAGGATGTGATATGATTATGAGCCTGTTCCAGTGACCCTGCTTTTTGCCGGATAAGGTTTTCAATTTTTTCTGTTTTTTCTACCTTTCTGTAGGATATTTCTAACGGTACTTGCATTTTAAAACTCCTTTGATGATAAGGGCATTTATTTCCAAATAACTGAATGTGTCAAATATTTTCTGAACTTATTTCTTTTTTTGTTTTTGACTTTTTAAAATCGATTCAATCTCATCCCCGTCCAGAGTTTCCTTATCCAGAAGAGCATTGGACAGTGCATCCAACTGTTTACGGTTCTGTTTCAGAATATCCAAGGCTCTGGTCTCCATATCTTTTAAAATTCTTTGAATTTCTTCATCAATTATTCGGGCAGTTTCTTCACTGAAATTCCTGGTGGAAGCCATTTCCCGGCCCAGAAAAGGATGATCTTCATCCTGACGAAATGTCCTGGGACCTAACCTTTCACTCATACCCCATTGAGTTATCATGCGGCGCACAATCCGGGTAACATGTTTCAGATCATTAGCTGCTCCATTGGTCATCTCTTTAAACATCAATTTTTCCGCAGCTCTTCCTCCCAAAGCCACTGTAATCCGATCCAGCATATAAGACTTGCTCAGATTATGTCTGTCGCTCTCTGGGATTTGCTCGGTAACCCCCAGGCTTCTACCCCGTGGAATAATGGTTACTTTTTGCAGAGGATCAGCATGAGGAAGCTTGGTAGCTATCAGGGCATGCCCAGCTTCATGATAAGAAATAAGCCGCTTTTCATCATCTTCAATAGTTTCTTCCCGTTCTGCGCCCAACAGGATTTTATCTCTGGCCTTATCAAAATCCTTAGGTTCAACCTTGTTTTTACCCTTTCTACCAGCCAGTAAAGCAGCTTCATTGACTAAATTTTTAAGATCAGCGCCGGAAAACCCTACGGTCCGGGCTGCAATATTATTCAAATCAGTATCTTGTGCCAAAGGCACTGATTGAGTATGTATTTTTAAAATCTCTTTTCTGGCATCTTTAACCGGTAATTCCAGAGTGATTTGCCGATCGAATCTCCCCGGTCTGGTCAGAGCAGGATCAAGTACATCAGGACGGTTGGTCGCTGCAATAACCACTACGGATTGATTGGGTAAAAATCCATCCATTTCAGATAGAATCTGATTAAGGGTCTGTTCCCGTTCATCATGACCACCCCCCAGACCAGTACCCCGGGAACGGCCTACTGAATCAATTTCATCAATAAAAATAACCGCAGGAGCTTCTTTTTTGGCTTTGTTAAACATATCCCGAACCCGGGAAGCGCCCACCCCTACAAACATTTCAATAAATTCGGACCCACTGATACTGAAAAAAGAAACATCTGCTTCACCTGCAGTTGCTCTTCCTAATAAGGTCTTTCCTGTTCCCGGAGGGCCCATCAATAAAACTCCTTTGGGGATATCAGCCCCCAGGGTTTTAAATTTCTCCGGTTCTTTCAAATAATCAATGATCTCACGGAGATCCTGCTTGGCATTTTTTAACCCGGCAACATCCTTAAAAGTAACATTCGAACTGCCCTTTTTATACCGCTTAACACGGGACTTTCCCACATCAAAGATTCCACCTCCCATCATTCCCTTTTTTCCCCCCTTCATTTTACGGCCCATATAAACAAAATATCCGATAATCAAAATCCAGGGTAAGAGGAAAATCAAGGCAGTCTGAAGCCAGGATCCATCTTTTTTGCTAGCCTTAACTTCTACCTCATGTTTTTCCAATAGCCCTATTAATTCTGTATCTTCAAAAGGGGGTTTAATGGTGGAAAAATAGGTATAAGTCAGAGTATCCTCATTTTTTTTATCTATTTCTAAATAGAATTCACTGAACTCTCCGGTAATTTGTTGGCCCTTCACAGTTATTGATTGTATCCTGTTCTGTTTAACTTCCTTTTTAAACTCTGAATAGGGAATAGTAATGCTTTTCCTGCCACGCGGCTGTAAAATTAAAAACCAAACCAACAACAGTAACATCAGCATCCAGAAAAACGGAATGAAATATTTATTTCCAAAAAAATGCTTTTTAGGACTTTTTTGTGACGTTGAACTATTGGAATTATTTTGCTTCTTTATCATATAAAATTTTCCTCAAGAAATGAAAATTTATAAAAAAATGGATATAAAAAATTCAAATCTTTCTTCATTCTCATCCCTTGATCAATCAGTTCAAACAAATAAAAGGCAGAATTAAAAAAATGAAAAAAGAATATTTTATTTTCTAACTAATTTCTATTATTACTGCTTTTTCTTTGCAGAAGAGGTTTGTTTGGATTCTTTTCCGGATTTTTGTCGAAACCATATTATTCCCACAGTCAAACCCAGAGCAACAATTCCAACTCCAAAAAAAATCCAGGAAATCCACTGCATACGGTGCAAGCGTTTTTCTTTCTTTTGCAGTTCAGCTTCCTTTTCTTCCAGGGCATTTTCTTTTCTTTGAATCTGGGAAACTACTGATTGTATCTGTTTTTCCAGGGAATCTGTCTCAGATTCTCTTTTGACTTTTCCCGGTTTATCAGATTGTATTTCGGATCCAGCAACTTTTAAACTATCCGAAGACTTTTTCGGAGTATCTTCTGATACAGTCTGGCAGTCAGAATATCCCATCCAGATAACCACAGACAAAATCATAAAACTTATGATAATTGCTTTCTTATTATATAATCGCATAGATATCTCCTTTTTTTTGATTTTATACTTTTATTACTCGGAAGCACGGATGGTAAGCACAGGTTTGGAAGTATGACGAAGCACCTTTTCCGCTACAGAACCCAGAAAAAAATGTTTCAATCCAGTCCGACCATGGGTGGAAATAACTATAAGATCCACATCTTTTTCTTCTGCAACCTTAATGATACTGTCAGCTTCAAATCCATACCCGATAAGGGATTCCGTTTGAATTTTATCCGGTATTTTTTCCTCTGTCACTTTTTTCAGTGATTCCTGATTATGCTCCTTGAGCTGTTCCTGATACATGGGAATATCAAAACCGGCTGAGGTGGGCATTCCCATGGATTGCGGAACAGGTGCAATCACATGTACCAAATAGAGTTTTGCTTTAAATTTCTCACAAAATTCAACAGCCACATCCAGAGCCTGGTAGGAAAAATCACTGTAATCCGTTGGACATAAAACTTTTTTTACAGGTAATATATAACACCTCTCCTTCTTGCTTTATCTGTTAATTAACATCCACTTATTTAAAATACTCTCAATCACTGACTCAATACTATCAACCGAGGTATTCATTCTTTCCCCAATTTCTTTCATGGAATTCGCATCGGATAATTCCTTTAAAACTGTCTGCTCTCTTTGATTTAATATTTGTACATTGTGATCTGTATCTTTCTGCATGAGAGATTGAAATTCCAGATAAACTCCTTTAAAAAGTAAATAACTGAGATGAACCTGATTATTAAGAGCTTTTCGAATAGCCTTAATCAATTCATTAAAAGCACTTTCCTTGAGCAAATATCCCGACACCCCCATTTTGAACATCTGAATAACATAAGAACGATCAGCATAAATAGAGAGGGCTATAATACGGGTTTGTGGAAATTGAGATTTGATCTCTTTTGTTGCCTCGATTCCATTGGTGTTGGGCATGACCACATCCATTAACACAACATCTGGAGCATATTGACGGACCATACGAACCGCATCCTCTCCATCCTTTGCCTCAGATACTACTTCCATATCAGATTGCTGATTAATCAGTTCCCGGAGCCCCTTACGTACAATCTCATGATCATCAGCAACTAAAATTTTAATTTTGGGCATATCTTTTCCATTTTCTTTTTATCAATAACCTATAGTATACTTATAAGTATTGATTTTAAAAGAAAAATTCAATCAGGAAGTTTCTGATAATTGACTTCAGAAAGTCTGATATGGAAAAAGGAAGACTCAAGACTCAAGAATCAAGATACAAGAACTTAAGAACCTGAGAGCATTAGAACGTGAGAGGATTAGCGTTCAGAGGCCGGAAGACAGTACTCTGAAGTTGACGCTGTTTAGGGGAAGGAAACGGGGTAACGGAAAATGGAGGGAAAAACACCCCTCTGTCCGCCTTCAGCGGACATCTCCCCTCAAGGGGAAAGAAATAGTAATACGAATGCCCCCTTGAGGGCCTTTCCTGAGCTCGCCGAAGGGAGAGATAAAAGAGAGGGTGTTTTAGAAATCATTTCAGGGAAATCAGCCCTTCTTTAATAGCATATTTCACCAATTCTGGAACACTGTAAATATCAAGTTTGTTCATCATATTCTGTCGATGAGTGGCTACAGTCTTTTCACTGACATAAAGAGTACCGGCAATCTCTTTGGTGGACTTGCCTTCTGCTATAAGCTGCAGCACTTCTCGTTCCCGCTCGGTTAATAATTCAAAAACGGAATCCTTATCTTTTTTAAGATATTGTCGGTAATCCTTGATAACCTGTTTGGAAATAGAGGGGCTGATATAAATTTGATCTCGTACTACTGTATCAATAGCGTTCATCAATTCATCTATTACACAATCTTTGAGCAGATAACCGCAGGCTCCAGCCCGAAACATCCCGGAAATGAACTGTTCATCAGAGTGGACCGATAATCCAATAATTTTTACGTCAGGGAGTTCTTCCAGTATCTGGTAAGTAGCTTCCATTCCATTAAGGTTAGGCATACTTATATCCATAACAATTACATCAGGTTTAAACTTGCCGGCTAATTGTATGGTCTCCCGGCCGTCTTTTGCTTCCCCCACAACAGTTATATTGGATTGATCCTCTAATAAACTGCGAAGGCCCTGACGCATAATATGATGATCTTCTGCCAGTAGTACCTTGATTGACATCAGTCTTTCCTTTCTTTTTAATTTTAATTAATTGGAATCCGCATCCGTATTCGGGTTCCTTGTCCCGGCTGGGATTGAATTTCCAGGGAACCACTCAAATATTCCAGTCTTTCCCGTATATTGATCAGGCCGAATCCATGTGCTGAAGCACTGGATAATTTTACTTCTTCCGGATTAAAACCCTCACCATCATCCACTATTTCAACTTCGAGGTTATTTTTTTGTTCTCGGATAAAAATTTTATTTTTCTCAGACTGAGCATGTTTACATATGTTGTTCAGACATTCCCGTACACTTTGAAATAAAACTACCCGCTTTGTTTCATCAAGAGGAACAGAAAGAGAGGTAGATTTTACTTCAACTGATATTTTCCATTGTTCCTGATACTGCTGAGCCAGCCATTCCACTGCTTTTATAAATCCCAGTTCATAGAGAATGGGAGGACTGATTTCAAAAGTCAGGTTTCGCAGATCACCAATAGTTTCCCGGATATATTTTGAGACTTCCTTCAAAATATTTTTCTGAGATGTATTTACCTTCATCTGACCCAGTTGACCCAGTTTTAAATTTGAATATACCAGATTTTGAACTACCTGATCATGTAAATAAGTAGCTATTTTACGACGTTCTCTTTCTTCAACCAGAGAAATACCAGAAGCCAATGACTGAAGCTCTTTCTGATAATGACGACGTTCTTCCACTTCCTGCTGCAACTTGTCCCGACTCCGGGCAAGATCCTCAGTTCGTTGCTTTACCCGTATCTCCAGTTCCTGGTGCTGTTTTCTGGATTTTGCTTCCACCTCCTTGCGATGTGAAATATCCCGCTCAACAGTAGAGATGGCACTGACTTTTCCCTTCTCATTCCGAATGGGAGTTACAGTAAGGGCAATATGAATTTCTTTACCATCTTTTCTTTTCCGGATGGTTTCCAGATATCGGATGGATTTGCCTTCTCGGGTCTGTTTTAATATTTTATTCAACTCATCCATCTTTCTCTCCGGCACCAATCTGAAAATAGATTTACCCACCATCTCCTTTTCCGAATATCCAAACACCAGACGAGCCCCGGAATTCCAGTGAATGAGAATACCCCGGGAACTATAGAGCAAAATTGCATCGGTAGAGGTGTTTACAATAGCAGCCAGCCTGGCTTTCTCCAAAGCTGCTTTCTTTTCGCTGGTAATATCCATTACTACGCCCAGCATTCTCTCAGCCATTTTGTTTTTATTCCGCACCACATTCCCTTTTTCTCTCAGCCAGTGAATGGAACCATCAGGTAACCGGATACGGTGATCCACATTATATTCTTGTTCCTCCTCAATACACCGGTTCACAGCCAGTTCCACTTCTCTTCTGTCTTCATGATGAACCATTCTGAGAAAACCCTTATAGGTCAAGTTTGAGGGAATTTTTTTTAATCCATAGAGCCGGGAAACCTCCTTCGACCAGGTGAGTTTATTGGTTTCAATGTTCCACTCCCAGGTGCCGATCCCACCCATCTTTTGGGCCAGTTTATATCGTTTCTCACTGGCATCAAGGCTATCTTCATATTCTTTTCTCCGGGTAGTATCCATAAGAGTTAAAATCAGACCTTTCACCTTACCCTTACTGTTTTTAACCGCAGACAGAATAAAGTTATAATATTTTATTTCTTTTACATTCCGAATAAAGGGATTTATCCTATCCTGCAGGTAAACAGTTTCTCCTGTTTCCCTTACTTTATTAAACACCTTATAATTTTCTGTTTTTTTAAACAGATTAAAGTGGTTTTGTCCTACCAGTTCTTTTATAGTATATCCCAGGTTCTCAGCATAAAGTCTATTCACATAAACATAATTAAAATCCCTATCCAGATAGGCCAGCATAGAGCCGGCATGATCTATGATTGATTGCAGCAGATTTCTGGAACTATAAAGTTCTCTTTCTTTATTTTTTCTGTCCGTTATATCTTCAATTACCAAAAGAATCAGCGGCATCCTGTTCTCTTTGCTGGTAATCTGTATGGCATTCAGCTTCATAATACGGTAGCCAATATGAGGAAAATCATGTTCCACCAGAAAATCCATCATAGTTTTTTTTGGGGGAAGTATCTTCTCCAGGATTTCACGTAACTTAGGAATATTCCATTGGTTGTTTCCTATTTCATATAGAAGACAGGATTCCGTTTCCTCAGGATTTACTTTAAACGTGCTGTAAAAAGACTGATTTGCATGAACAACCCGGAGATCCTCATCTAAAATAACGAGAGCCCCACGGATAGTTTCAATTATGGCAGCAATCAATTCCGGAGTATATAATTTTTTTTTGTTTAATTTCAATAATCTTAAATTTTAACCTTTACACTTCATGGGTAATTTTCATGAAAAAATATTTATTCTGAAATTTAAACAAATTTTTTGAATACATTTAAAGAATACAATCTCCGGTACCAATAACCGGATAATCATATCTATTATAAAATAATGTAACTAAATATACTTAAAATATCAAAAAAATTCAGATAATTTTACAATTAAACATTCTCATAAAAGGGAAACAAAATAAATTAGTAATTTATAAGTGATATGTTTCAGGTATGCTAATTTCTTAAACGGATTGTCCCGTTTAAAATATCATACAAAGTATTTTCCAGAGATTGTTCGCTGTCAACAACGAAATGCCGGGCATCTTCCAGAGCATCTGGTGATTCATACATTTTTTTCAGTTGATGAAAATCCTCTATCCTGGCATCAGAAATAAGGTTTGATGTGTATTCACGTTCCTGGAGTCGTTTCTTGACCTTCTCTTCACTCACAGATAATTCAGCAAAAAAATAGGGAATATTTGCTGAATGTAATGATTCTCGGAGATCATCACGCAGCCCTTTGCTGCCGTACGTGGCATCCAGCAGACTACTTTTTCCATTGTGTGTTCTTTTAATTGCTTTTTCTTTTAGGGCGGTATAGGTTTTTTTAGTCATTTTCGGAGAGTACAGTTTTTCCCGTTCTTCCGGTAACGGACGTTTCCGTAAGGGAACCTGTGCCAATTGTTTACGCTGGCAGTCGGATCGGAATACCTCCCATCCCAGGGCATCCGCAAGACCTTGTGCTACGGTTGTTTTTCCGGTTCCAATTCCTCCCATGATTATCAATACCATGGGTTTCAATCCATTCAGGGAATAATTCAAGGCCAGACGAAATAAATCAACCGCCGCTTTTCTGCTTTTTTTCTTCTGTTCCTCAGAAACCTCAGGTTCACAGCTTTTCAGGCTCTGCACTTTTGCTCTTACATAGGCTCGATAACTTTTATAGAAATCCACCATCCGGGGTAAATCGGAATCCGCTAGAGCCTTGCTCATTCTGCGGATAAAATATGCAGCCAGATCACTACAGTTATGATAATCCAGATCCATGGCCAAAAAGGCTACGTCATTGGCAATGTCAATAAACCTGAAACGATCATTGAATTCAATACAGTCAAAAATATTTATATTTGGGGAAGTAAGATGGATGTGTTCCAGACGCAGATCCCCGTGACCGTTTACAATACATCCCTCCGCTCTCCTCTGGTTTAAAAGATCGGATTGGCAGTACATAAACTGTTTCTGAAAAGTCTGAATGGCCCGGAAAGCCGACTCCTTTAACAAATCACCCTGAAAACCGGCTGTCTGTTGGAAATTTTCATCAATGGAAATCATCAGGTTCTCCGGACGTCCCCATTCCGCTGGTTCAGCTGCCGGTTCCTGAGACCGGTAAAATTCTTTTAAAAGCTCCACTACCCGATCAATGTCTTTTTTATCTACATTGCCTTCTCTAACCTGACGGTTTAAAAATCCATTCTCTGAAAGTCTTCTCATCTTTACGGCATAATCAACAATGTTGCTGTCCTCCTCTATCTTCAGAGAACCATTTTTTCTGGAAATGGGTACTACCCCTTCATACATATTTTTGCACAACCGTCGATTCAGTTTTACTTCTTTTTCACATTGTTTTCGTCGTTTTTTCAGGGTGGAGAAGTCCAGGAATCCCAGATTCACCGGTTTTTTGATTTTATAGACCCAGTCGGAGGTAAGAGCCACAAAAGAAATGTGGGTTTGAATCACCTTCACTTCTTCAACCGGAAAAGGGTATGATTCCGGTGACTGTAAATCGGTGAGCAATTGTTCGCTTAATTGTTTCTCTTTTTGATCGATCTGAGCCATTCCAGGTATTTTATTTCAAACGAAAAAAGAAATCAATATAAGGATCGTCAAACCTGCGGGAAATCCTGCGGTAATAAAAACTAAGATAAATAAAAGATAAACCCCAGAAAATCAGAGAAATAGCAACAATCCAGACAAGCAACTGGGGGAACAGAGCAATTAACACTCCGGCTAAAACAAAAATAATTCCTAAAATCATAGATTCCTCTCTTTATTCACTAATTGGTTTTTTGATTAAGGTATCTTCCACTACATTCACAATCCCGGTCATGGAATCAGGATGAAATTGACAGTAATAGACAAAAGAGCCCAGACTGTCAAAGCGTACGTGAAACTCCTCACCCGATTTGATGATGTCACTGTTAAAATAATGTTCGGGATCCTCGGGAAATCCGCTGGTAACTGTATGCACAGTATCCCCCAGATTTTCCCACACTACTTCATTTCCTTTTATCACATCTATGCTGTTGGGGTGAAATTCATGATCAACAATTTCCACATCATACCCTTCTACTACAAATTGATCTCTGGGATCTTTCTTTTTACACAAAGTAAGAATTCCGGTTGTCAGAATCACAACAATTACCAGAAACAGATAAATGGGAATATTTCGTATTTTGTGACAATACATATTTTCTCCTTTCATACTTTTTCTAGTTTTATACTTTTATTTATTGTTAAATTTTGAATATAAAAGCTAAAAATTCAATAGGTAAATTTCTGATTTTTCTCTTCAGGGAATCTGACTAAACAAATGGTATACTTTACATCTAATACGGAAAAAATGTTAACCTACAAAAATAAATACGATTGATTATTCCCAAATTTTTATATATATTTAATTAAGTAAATTTCAAAATATAATTGAACGTTGATATGGAGAAAATATGAGTAAAAAAATATTAGAAAAAATGATTATTGAAGAAACAAAAAATTTGTCATTCGAGTCATTAAATGAAATTTTAGATTTTATTCAGTTTATTAAAACTAAAAAACTCAAAGATATCGTAGATCAATCTTTCGAAAAAAACATAAATACTAAATTAAGCAGTCTAAATAAAATATCCTTGGTACATTTAGAAGAGGAATTTAACAATTGTAAAAAGATATATCCGTATGAATAATAGTTATGTTACAGATACTATGGCTTTGATTTTACAACTTGAAAAAAGAAGATCAAGCCAAAATATAAAATTGATATTGTCAACAGAACTATCTCAAAATCTCTTCCCTGCCGTCCCAGGCAATCTGTACCTGCACTCCCCGCTCCTCAGCCAGTTTTTTTATCCTGGCTTTTTAAGAACGCTCGTCACCCTCCACAATCTCAGCGCCAAGATGAGTGAATATGGCCCGGGGAACTCCTTCTTTCTGACACCAGGTCAGTTGAGTACGAAGAAAAGTATGCCCGATTAAATTCCCCTCCATCTTGCGCACCAGGGATTTACTGATAGTAGCCGCGTCTCCGATGTATACCTTAACCCCGGAAAGAGCTGCTGTACGGTCATGGATCCAGACCAGATCCGGGGCATAAAAAATCGTCACCTTTCCGGCGCTGATACGGTACCCTACTGCAGGAGCCCGGGTGGAATGATCCACGGGAAAAGCCTGGAAAGTAATCCCGGCAATTGTCACCGCCTTTCTTTCCGGTATAGTTACTCGCTTCTCGATTCCGTAATCCTTTAACTTTTCCCAGGATACTCGGATAGCATACACCGGACAGGGAGCTTCCCCCTTCAGTCCCCCGGCATGATCCGGATGCGCATGCGTGAGCACAATAGCCCGGGGATGAAGATCATATACTGCTCCCAGCCAGTCCTCACCGCAGTCGATCATTACTTTTTTACCCTGATAGCTGACCATCAGGGAACTGTGCATCCGGTGATGGCGGCTTCGAGCCTCAATGTACCCACGAGTTCCCAGAAATGTTAACTTCATAACCTTGCCATTTATATTCAGTAGGTTTTATAATGTACATCTTACTTTTTTAAAATAATATTTTAAGTCCCCCTCCCCACTCAAAACGATTATCATATCCGGCTGAAAGCAAAAAATTCTTTCCTAAAATATATTCAAGATTCACATTCCAGACCAGCTCCCCTTCCTGGTTCACACCTTCAGGTAATTCATTGATCCAGCCAAAATCATTTTTCCATTCCAGATGCCCTGCCGATATCAGGCGTTTGGTAAGAGGCAGATGGGCTTCCAAGGCTATTTCCGGTCTCAGTTGATGATCAATGCTTATATCCGTATCTAAAATATACAAAAGTAAATACCGAATACCGACTCTGCCGGATGTATGCGGATCATCCCAGTTATCAGCTTCTTCGGTTTCAGCTTTCAGACCGGTGTATATTCTGAAATAATTTTGGATAAATCGTTCATAGTCTAATTTGGCTTCATATATCTGTTGTTGCCACCCATATTCTGCTTTTAGATTAATTTGATTATAGGTGTTGGACAAAACCAGTTCAAGTACCCCCTTATGACTTAATCCGCTGATATCACCCCAGAAAAACCATTCACTGTCATGTTTTAAGAAATTTTTGAGTGGATATTTATCAAGTCTTTTATCTCTAATGCTGTGATTATAACTGAAAATCCGGGCCATACCCGCTGACATATGATACAGAATATGACAGTGAAAGAACCAGTCTTTATCTTCTGAGGCAGCAAATTCAATGGTTGTTCTGCTCATTGGGGGTATGTCCACTGTATGTTTCAGGGGAGAATGATCTCCATTACCATTCAGCACTCTGAAAAAATGACCGTGTAAATGCATGGGATGATGCATCATAGTAGTATTGTTCAGAGTAATCTGGACTACTTCACCTTTGTTTATCCTGATCTTATCCGCTTTTGAGAGAGGTTTTCCGTTGATATTCCAGTTATATCGCCACATATCACCTGTAAGATTTAAAACCAGATGTCTTACCGGGGAATCCTGGGAAAATTTTGTCGGTTCCACTGATTTTAATATTGTATTAGAATACCCCGCGTTCCACATAATCATGGGATCGGTTACTTTCATACCATGTTCTTCCTGCATGGTATGCTGCATGGCTGAGTCCGTATTTTTCTGCATTTTATCTGTAGAATGATCACTGGACATTTTCATGACATTATCATGCTTTTTTAAATCACCTTTTTCATCACCTTTAAGCTCCATACTGTCTCCTCCCCCGTGCAGCTCTGCCATCTTTCTTCCCAGCTTTTGATAATTGGGAAAAGGGATCCCGGGAGCTTCTGTTCTTTTTCCTCTCCCCATAAAAACAGATGAACTTCCGGTAACATCCTGAGCAGTGGCCCTGAATTCAAGGCTTTTACCTTCCGCAATTGTAATGATAAAATCATAAGTTTCCGCTATCCCGATCAAAACTTTCTCAGCTTTAACCGGCTGTACATTCAGGCCATCTGCTGAGATAATCTCCAAATCACCTCCGGCCCAGGTGAGCCAGAAATAACTGGAGGCAGCAGCATTTATTACCTGTAACCTGACCTCTTCACCAGGTAAAAAATCTTCGTATACCTGTTCCTTCTTACCGTTGATCAAAAAAGCATCATAATAAATATCAGATATATGCATGCCCGGCATCTGATCAGCCCATAATTTAAACTGGGGTATCAAGGTGTTATTTTTTACTGCATCCCAGAGTGAGGGAGCATTTCCGATCTTTACTCCGTACCACTCATTATGACGTTTCAGGTTTTTAAGAACCTTGCGGGGATCCTGATCCGTCCAGTCCGAAAGCACCAGGACCAGATCCCGATCGTACTGAATTGTACTTTCTCTGGGTTCAATTATAATCCCGCCGTATAATCCTTTTTGTTCCTGCAGCCCGGTATGGGAGTGATACCAGTAAGTGCCTGACTGTTTGAGCGGAAAACTGTAAGTAAAGGTTTTACCGGCACGTATGGGAGGTGTAGTAAGATAGGGTACTCCATCCTGAAAATTAGGCAGAATCAGTCCATGCCAGTGAATGGACGCCTCTTCCGACATTTCGTTTGTCACTTGTATTACAGCAATTTTACCTTCCTGAAACCGGAGCACGGGAGCCGGAATGGAATTGTTCACCGCTATGGCCTGGGTTTCTTTTCCGGTAAAATTGACGGTTTTATAATGAATGGTAAGCTCATAAATAATAGAATCCCCATTGACTGTGGGAGTCAATTCATTATGAGCAAAAACTGTATTAAATAATAACAAAACCAGTAGAATCCCTAAAATTTTCTTCATTCATTTCTCCTCGTACATATAAAAATTAGTATTTTACCATGTAAAGTTCCGGATTAAAATCTATTTACCTACTGATTGTTTTACATGTGTAACAACGATCAGTTTTACAATATCCAACCATAAATTCCTGACTTCTATATTCCGAAAACCGGCCATTCTCAGATTCTGAATGGTATTTCGATTGATATTGGCTCCATACATTAAAACTGGTACAGGATTCAAAATATCCATTAAAGGGCCTAATATTGGTCTCTGACTGCGTACATGCTCCAGCATCACTACTTTTCCTCCTGATTTACACACCCGGCGGATCTCTTTCAGTCCTTTTACCGGATCCGGTACCGAACAGAACACACAGGAAGTCACCACGGTATCGAAAGTGTTATCCGGGAAATTCATATCCTGAACGTCCATCACCCGTAAATCGAAGTGCCGTTCAAGTTCTCGAACTTTTTGCCTAGCTTTGTCAATCATGCGGGAACTGAAATCTATGGCTGTCACGTTCATACCCTGGGGATAGTATTGTAAATTTTTACCTGTACCCACTCCTACTTCCAGCACTTCTCCGGATACTTCTTTCATCAATTCCCGACGCCATGTGGCAAATATGAACTCCATGGGTTTTTCCATCACATCATATATGCCGGCAATACGGCCGTAGCGTCTTTTTATTTTTCTGGTATGTATATTCATATTCAGTATTTTATTATCGAATTTTACATTAACATTGATTTACAAACTAAAGGATGACAAAAAACCATAAAGAATACACAGAGCAAAAAATAAAATAAGGGGATTACTAATTCATATACTTTTTAACTTCTTTATTTTCTCTGTGTATCCTGTGGTTTCATTTTTGTAAACTTATATAACAACCTCCAACTCTAACCGAATTCTATTCCATCTCTTTTTGTTTGTCAGTCTGCTCCATCATACTATGCATCATCTTTGCCATCTGGTCCATGTTTTTGGAAGTCTGTGACATCATTTCATGCATTTTATTCATATGTTCCATAAAATCTTTATCAGACATCATCTCTTCGCTGTTCATCATTGTTTCCATGTTTTCAGTCATCATCTTCATCTGTTGTGCCATTCCCTCCAGGTTCTGATTCATTCCCATCATGGATTTCATACCCATTTTACCACCCATCATTTGACTGTCTTTCATTTTCTGCATGTACTCATTTGTCATTTTGCATCTCTTCATGGTAGAATCCATCATAACATTCATCTGATGCATATCCATCATACCTTTCTGTTCTCCCATCATTTTTCCATGCTGCATCATTTCCATTTTTTCCTGTTTCTCTTTTTTATGATGCTGCTGAGAAAAAACCGGCAATGTAAACAAAGCCAGTACCAGCATACTTACCAATAAAATGAATAATTGTTTTTTCATAATTATCTCTCCTTTAAAATATTAACGTACAGTTTAGTTACATTACTCAAATTCATCTTTAGTTACCACCCCCTTTTTGGTGACTGATAAAAAAAGTACTCATCTTATCATAGCAAGAATTTTTTTTGTACAATAACCACCTGAATTCTCACTCTATGTCAGGAGATTGCCTGATCACTGTGCTTCTTGAAAAGACATAAAATAACTTTTGCAACAGTTACAACTAATAATAATCTGACCTCCCAATGAGTACATTTTTCATGCAGTCAAGTCCTTTTTCTTTTTTTCATACTCATCTTTGTCAATCTCTCCCTTGGCATATCTTTTTTTCAAAATGTCCAGGGCTGATTCTCCCGCAGAAGAAGATCGATCTCCGGAACCTGACTCTGTGACTTTCTTTGCCACCCATACTATAAGCAGTATGATTGCTACCCAGAAAATAATCTGCACAATAAAACCAAACCAGCCCCAGTGCATAAACTCCCATCCGTGCATAATTCGTTCACCTCCTTACAAAAATTTTTTAATCTTTTCTTATTCTCTCAACATCGCTCAATCACTGATCTGAGCTTGGTCTGAACTTCTTTATTGATTCCCTGTAATTCAGGATTATCAATTGCCGTCATTGAGGCCTCCGGATCAATAGCTGCGACTACGGTTTCTTTCTCTTCATTCACATACACAATAACATTACAGGGCAGCATTAATGCGATCTGTTCTTCCGCCTGTAAGGCTTTATAGGCAAAGGAAGGATTACAAGCACCCAGAATCTTGTAAGGCCTGAAATCAACATCCAGTTTTTTCTTAAGAGTAGCCTGAACATCAATCTCAGTCAGAATACCAAAACCCTCCTTTTTCAATTCTTCCGTAAGTTTCTGAATGGTTTGGTCAAAATCTCTATTTACTGTTTTGGTGAATGCATATGAAGTTTTTTTCATAAAATATCCCTTTTCTTTTCTTCAAATTCTTGTTTGTCGATCTCTCCGCTGGCGTAACGTTTTTTCAGTACATCCAGAGCCGATTCACTGCCGGAAGCAGATCCATCACTTCGACCAGGTCCGGTAAAATGCCTGATTGCCCAGATAATAGCAACAATAATAACTATCCAGAAAAGCAATTGAACAATCATACCGCCCCAGCCCCAGTTCATCATTCCCCAGTCATGCATAATTTTCACTCCTTTCAATTTTTTAATTTTCTAAATCTTTTTTACGTTTCTTGAACTCTTCTCTGTTGATCTCACCCTTGGCATATTGTATTTTCAATATATCCAGGGCGCTGGTTTCTTTTTCCATTTCATTATTTTTCATATTTTTTTGTTCAGTCAAATATCTGATCAACCAGATAACTCCTACAACTATAAAAATCCAGATAATAATCATTCCTCCGAACATATTTGATCTCCTCCTTTATATTAAAAAGTCAAATCGAAAGTGGCCAGCAATTGGGTATCATATTCTTTATGTCCACTGAAGGGAAATTGGAACCCAAATCCCAGACCAGTATGTTGTTTAACCCTGAATTTTAAAGCAAACAAGCCGGATGCATGTGTTTCTTCTTCTCCTATTTCTCCATGTACTTCAAAGATAGGATATAATTTTTCCGATAGCCGAAATACGAAAGAACTTCCAATATCTGCCATCTCCTCTTTGACATCAATATGAACATTTGTATTGATGATAACGAATTTTTTCAAGGTTTCCCTGGCTGCTAATCCGAACAATGTCCTGTTCCGATTGGACTCAATCGGGCCTGTCGGTATACTTAACTGACCAAATAGACTGATACCTCTACTCAGTGAAGTATTTTGGATAAGAGCGTACATGATCATCATTTCCGTATAAGGACCTTCTTTTATCGCATCATTCCTGACATGAAGGCCCAGTCTTGGTAAAATTCCTGCTTCAATATGGACACCAATGTCTTGAATCGTCTCCACACCCAAACGTTCTTGAAACGGAGACACTCTGACACTAATTTCACCGGGCCTGTCCGGGAGTGCCATATGAGCCAGAAATGGATGCAGAAAATGATCTTCATGCTCTTCTTCAATATGTTGAGTATGAGCAAACTGTAGATTAAATATTAAGATTCCAAAAATCAAAATAACCAATTTTACGTTCATTACCATACCCCTCTTTTTATAGTTAATAGATGCGATTCAAATTTTCGTATTTTATTCAATGCTTAATCTTTAAAAATCTTGCATTGATGGCCACAATTACTGTACTCAATGACATTAAAATAGCACCTGCTGCAGGACTCAAAAGTATACCGTATTTGAATAGAATTCCGGCAGCTAAAGGGATGGCAAAAGCATTGTAACCGGTTGCCCATCCCAGATTCTGTACCATCTTCCGGTAAGTAGCCCGGGAAAGATCCAAAATGGCCACAGCATCCAGGGGATTGCTGTGAACCAGTATAATATCAGCTGTTTGGACTGCAACATCCGTCCCGGCGCCGATAGCAATGCCCACATCGGCCTGGGCAAGGGCTGGAGCATCATTGACACCGTCTCCGGTCATTGCCACAATCAACCCCCGTGACTGAACCTCCTTAACTTTTTCAGCTTTATCCTGGGGCAAAACTTCAGCAAAATATTCATCCAGACCTATCTCCTCTGCAACCCACTTGGCGACCAGATTGTTGTCACCAGTGAGCATCATGCACTTTATTCCCATTCCCTTGAGTCTGGAGATAGCTTCTTTGGATTCCTCCCTGATAATATCCGCCAGTGCAACAGCCCCTTTGAGATCTCCATCAATTATCACAAAAACCACGGTTTTCGCCTGGGAATTGAATGTGTCGATCCTCTCATCTTGCCTGGACATATTATTTTCTCTGAGAAAACCAGGACTTACAACTTTGACCTGCTTTCCCTCAACCAGACCCTGGGCACCTTTTCCGGGTATAGCCTTGAAATCCTTGACACCAGGTGGTTTTTCAACTGAAGCAGCAATTCCTTTTGCTATAGGATGTTCTGAATGTGCTTCCACTGCAGCAGCATATTCAAGTAATTTTTTCTCATCCATTCCATCAGAAAATGAAATTGTATCAGTTACACCGAATTCACCCTTGGTCAGGGTACCGGTTTTGTCAAAGATGATTGCCTGGATGTTACGTCCTCTCTCAAAAGAAGCCCGATCCCGTATAAGAAGGCCGTTCTTGGCGGAAAGTGCGGTGGATACAGCAACAACCAAGGGTACTGCAAGTCCCAGGGCATGAGGACAGGTGATCACCATAACTGTCACCGTCCTTTCCAGTGCAAAAGAAAAGTCCCTTTCCAGGATAACCAGCCATACTGCCAAAGTGATCACTCCCACTGTAAGGGCAATGATAGTAAGCCATAAAGCAGCACGATTGGCCAGATCCTGACTTCTGGATTTGCTTTTCTGAGCCTGTTCCACCAGATCGATCATCTGGGACAAAAAAGAATCCTTACCTGTTTTTTGTACTTCTGTAGTGATTGCGCCTTCACCATTAAGGGAACCACCGATCACTCTGGACCCGGTTTGTTTTTCCACCGGCCTGGATTCTCCGGTCAACATGGCCTCATTCACCGAGCTCTCGCCTTCCACCACCTCTCCGTCGACCGGAACTTTCTCTCCCGGTTTTATCAGAACCTTGTCCCCGGGCTGGAGCTCTTCGATGGGAACGTCTTCGGTACTTCCGTCCTCCATGACTTTGTGGGCGTCGGAAGGCATGAGTTTGGCAATCTCTTCCAGGGCGCGGGAAGCACCCATGACCGACTTCATTTCAATCCAGTGCCCCAAAAGCATGATATCGATAAGCGTGGCTAATTCCCAGAAAAAAACCTTTCCGCTCAAACCGAAAACAACTATGCTGCTGTAACCATAAGCTGTAGTAACAGCAACCGCAATCAAGGTCATCATTCCGGGCTGTTTCTTTTGCAGTTCATTAAAAAGTCCTTTGAGAAAGGGCCAGCCGCCGTAAAAGTAAACAAACGAGGAAAGAGTCCATAATACATACACATCCCCCGGAAAATCAAGCGCCTGTGTAAAACCCAAAAAACCCTGAATCATGGGCGACAAGATCAAAATAGGGATGGTTGCTCCCAGGGAAATCCAGAACCGTTTGCGAAAATCAGCCACCATGTGGGCATGGTGATCATGATGCCTGTTATGATTAGAGTGTACCTGCTGGTCATGCGATTCATGTATCTTTTGACCTTTATGCCTCTTACGCCCCATATTCTTCTCATCATGTTGTTGGTAATCCTTATTTCTTGAATCCGGAGGTTTATTCATAATCAACATCCTCCAATTTTCCTTTATTAAAATTTGAATTACTCCTCTTCAATTCTTTCAAATAACGATGGGCAGCAAGTGCTGCCTTTGCACCCTCTCCCGAAGCGATAACGATTCTTTTATCATGAACATCCGTAACATCGCCAGCTGCAAAAATTCCAGGAACAGAAGTCCAACAATCCTTTGAGATGACGACCTCTCCTAATTTGTTTCTTTTTAGAAGTTTGGATACTAGTGAAGTATTGGGCATTAAACCAATCCCAACAAAAACTGCTCCCACTTCAATAGAAATCGTCTTGCCTCCTGACCGAGGCCTAATAACAACTCCTTTGACTCGATCTTCTCCTTCGATAGATACAACCGCATACTGTGTGAACACCTGTATAGGTGACCGTTGAATATCTTTTTTCAAATGAGCGTCGGCAGTTAAATCTTCGAAAGTAATCAGAGTTACTTTAGAAGCCACCTTGAATAAGTCCAATGCTGCCTGAACGCCTGTATTGCCACCACCGATCACAGCTACTGGAATATCCTCCAAGAGGCCGGTATCTTGAACCCGATTATAAAAAATCCCTTGGCGCTGAAGTCTCTCCTCACCAGGTACTCCAAGTTTTTTTCTCTGCATGCCGGTCGTCAGAATAATGGAAAGGGCAATGTAGTTTTCTCCATTTCTGGTTCGGAGCAAGAACCGATTCTCTTTTTTCTCAATAGCAATGACCTCACCAATTCGATGATCGATGAAATGGGTGTGAA
Source organism: bacterium (assembly GCA_046483025.1). GTDB lineage: Bacteria > Zhuqueibacterota > QNDG01 > QNDG01 > CAYUAG01 > CAYUAG01. Next base: position 55,233 of record JAWODZ010000126.1, on the reverse strand, counting down.
GAAATTGGTTTTGAAATTTAGAGGTCAGTTCCGGTCCTGTAATAAAATCAAATCCCATATAATTCTTAACTTTTGTACTATCAATGGCCTGACCACCGATATCTTTGGTGATGAGAAAAGTATCCAGATGTTGCATGGATGCATAGACAGCTGCTGTCAATCCAGCAGGTCCTCCTCCAATAATAATAAGATCGTAATCTTTTCGTTTAATGTACTTTCCTTTTGACTTTTTAAACCGCTTCATACATCCTTCAGAACAAAAGTGATATAGTCTGCCTTTCCTCAACAGGGAATATGTATCATCCTTTATTTCCATACCACATACAGGATCAATAAACATTGAAACACCTCATTAACCTTATTGATTTTTTCTACTCATTATGCCCCGACCTTCTCATTTCATTTTTTTATAAATTATCCCTTTATCCAGAGATTCACCCCAGACTCCTGTTCACTTTCCCAATGATACGCGGTTCGAAAAATCGTTTCTTTCCAAACCTTTTATCAAACCAGTAAAGAAAAAATCCGGAAAGAACCAGGAATCCTGTAAAACCGGCAATTCCCCATCCCTGACTCCTGGTAATGGAATACACCAAAGCATAACCTGCAATTGAAATAATCAGAGGTACCATGAAAACCAATGCAGCAGCAGTCATATAGCTTTTAGCAGATGTCATGATTTGCACACAATCTCCAACCTGATAGTTTTTCCCTCCAAGTCCGACTTCAAGTACTCTATTCCCGGGATCCGTACTTTGACAAAGCTGATTCATAGAACAATGCCTGCATTCCTTTTTCGAACTCAGCCGCACAATCCCCTTATCTTTTTTTACATCCACAATTATCCCAATTTCTTTCATGTCACCACCCGTTTTTTGTCAATCATGTTTAAAATTTAATGATATATCCAATCATCATTATAGCTGTTATCATTCATCAAAGAAACATTATTTTCCCTTCGATTTCGATTACCAATCCAATGTCGATTCCGAATAGCAAGGATTTTCCATCTTAGATGTCTAAAACAGCCAGTTAGCCAGCATACCGAGTAAGATCACCTGAGGAACTGTGATCACTGGAAGCATAATTGCGGTTTTCTTCCCTACATTATGCCATAACAGTCCGATCTCGGTGTAATCAGTAACCACACCAGCCATAAGAAACACAAAACTGTTGCCAAAGGCGGCAGTTTGTTTGAAAATCTCGAAAGCCATGGGAGCCGAGCCTTCGGAACATATTTCAATAATAGTAGCAAAAGCCAGAGTAATCAGAAGTCCCGCAATGGTAGGGCCCATATAGTTCACAAAAAAAGAACTGGGAACATAGGCTCCGGCCAAACTCGCCAGCCCCATACCAATCAGAATCCACCACAGAACCATATTGCTCAGGCTGACTATCCCCTGAAAAATCCCTTTGAAAGCTTCTCCCACTGTAGAAGAGGTTAGCTTGGTTTGTCTTACTCTTTTTTTAATGTCCTGCACAATGGAAAATTTTTCATCAAAAGGAATTGAATGAGGATTGGTTTCCACCCGCTTTGCCTTTTCCAGAACCTGAAATATCAGTCCGGTAATAATTGCGACTACAATGGCAGAGAGGATAATGAAGAGAGCTTTGAGTCCGAAAAGACCAATAAGCATAATAGTCAGAGTCATATTTGCCCAGGGACTGGCCAAGAGAAAGGCCACCACTGCCGGCACCGAAGCTCCCTTTTTATAAAGCTGAATGGCAAGGGCCAGTATTCCGTGGGAACAGGCACTCATGAGAAATCCCACAAATACGGAATAAACAATGGTTCGTTTGGAGGGCCGGGCAAGTACATGGGAGACATACTCTCTGGGAATAAAATAATCGATCACACCTCCAAGAACCAGCCCCAGCAGAATTGCCCACCAGATCATTCGGAAATAGTCGAATAATTCTCTGCGGAAGGCTTGTAGAAAAGGAATCCAAAAAGACAATAACGACAGTACTGCTAATGCGGAAACAACAATAAACAGCTTATTGCGGTAAAAAGGCTGCTTTGCTTCCGGACCGCATTCAGTACATTGAACTCCGGTTATCTGGTTTTCTTCAATAAATTTTTCCATACAATGCTGGCTGCAGAAATAGTAGGTTTTACCTTCATGAGTGAGTTTTAATCCATGCTTTTCATCTACTTTCATACCGCAAATAGGATCTGTTGCCATTTTTCAAACTCCTTATTTAATGATGTAACACAACATCTTTTTTGGTTTTAAAACCTGCCTTTACATGTGTTCCGTCGCAGAAAGGCATATTCTGAGACTGACCGCAACGGCACAGGGTAACAGTTTTTCCTTTAAAGCATAGTTCACCTTCCGGATCCAGTATTTCCACCGGTCCCTGCAGGAGAAGAGGTCCATTTTTTGTGAGAGTAACAGTAAGTGATCCCTGGTCTGAATTCTGCTGTATTTTTCCTCGAGCAAATGTTCCCTTGTCCCGGAACCCGGTAAAAGCATGACTTTTATCACAAATAGGCATTATCCGGGATTCACCGCACCGACACAGAGCAATACGGGTATCTGTTAAAATCGATGATCCGTCAAAATTTTTCAGCTTCAGATCACCTTTCAGGTACAGAGGGCCATGCCGACAAATTCGAACTGCATTCTCAGCAGGAACCGCCTCCTCTGATCCTCCGTTTTTTCTTTTAAAATGTAAAGCTCCGGTAGGACAACGTTGAATTACTTCTGCTACTTTATCGGATTCTGCAGCATCAGCCATAATCCAGGGACGTCTGCCCGCATTAAATACGTCCGGGGAACCCCGGATACACTCAGCAACATGGGTACAGCGATCAACCGTAAAATAGACGTCAATATCCCTGCCTTTGTACTTGATGATTCTCTCTTTCATTCACTTTTACCCTGATTTTAAAAAGGAAATGATTTCCCTACAAAAAGCAGGAAGATCATAAGGATTCCTGGAAGTAATAAGATTATTATCAACCACTACTTCCTGATCCAGATATTCTGCCCCGGCATTGATCATATCATCTTTAATGGCCATAAATGAGGTAACTCTTTTTTTCTTTAATATCCCGGCTGAAACCAGTACCCATCCGCCGTGACAGATAGCAGCTGTCAGTTTTCCGGACTCGAATATATTTTTTACAAATTGATTGATTTCTGCATGCCGGCGCAGGTAATCAGGGGCATACCCGCCCGGAACAATTACTCCCTCGAAATCTTTGGACCTGGCCTTTTTAACAGGAATTGTTTCCTGTGCCGGATAACCTTCCTTACTCAGGTAATTTGTTTTATCGGTTCCCACCAGAACCGTTTCTATGCCTTCTTCCCGAAACCGGAGGAAGGGATACCATACTTCCAAAACCTGATACTGATTTTCCAATAAAATTGCAACCTTCATGAGAACCCTCCTTGATTAAGGTACAGGATAATTATCCAATAAATCTTTGGGATTCATCAACAATTTTATATACTGAGAACGCATATACACCCAAGGATCAGTACTGTTTTTCTTATTCATCTTTCCCCGAAAATCATTTAAGGCAGTATATCCTTTCTGTTCCATCCAGAATTGTAAATTTTCTAATATCTTACTGATATAATCAATACCATTTTTGTACAGGGTGCTCACTACCTGAACTGAAGCTGCACCAGCCAGGATCATTTTAACCACATCTTCACCCTCGATGAGTCCGGTACTGCTGCAAATATCTGCTTTGATATTCTCTGATAATAATCCGGTAAATTTCAAAGGCAAACGGTTGTCTGATCGTTCACTTAGAAGAAAAGGGGAAATGTGTTTTTGTTTGTATACATCTATATCAGGCTGGAAAAACCGATTGAATAATACCAGTCCGTCAACATTAATTTTATCAATGTGAGAAATGAAATGAAGAGGATTGGTATAGAAAAAACTCAGCTTCACTGATACCGGAATCGAAACTTTTGCTTTGATCTTTTTTATTATGGAGATCTGTTCTTTTTCAATGGATTCCGCATCTTTTTTGAATTCTTTGGGAGAAGCATAAAAGTTCAATTCCAGGGCATCCACACCGGTCTCTTCCAGGAGTTTGGCATATTCAATCCAGGTTTCTTTATGTACTGCATTCAAGCTGGCAATTACAGGAATTGAAAGACTTTCCTTGGTTTTCTCAACCCAGTAGAGATGTTCTTTGGGCCCCGCATGTTCCTGTTCCGGAAAAACCGTAATCATTTCCGCATTACGATAGCTGTACTTCTCCCGGTCCTCATCCATTTTATATCGTTCCAGCTGAATCTGCTCTTCAAAAAGAGATTTGGTCACAAGAGCACCAGCACCGGCTTTTTCAATGTGTTTTATGGTTTCCATATCCGATGTCAAACTACTGGCTCCGACAATGACAGGATTTTTTAATTCTATTCCCATATACTGAGTACTTATATCAATCATTATTGCCTCCATAAATTAATATATGTAATATTACTTCTTTATCTTTTCCTCACTTTCGGTATCGGTATCGGTATCGATATCGTATTCGACATCACTATCATTAATCCCCAAAAATTTTCCCCGACCCTTTAACCAATCTCAATATCTTTACTGTTTTCCCAGAGTCCGTGAATATTACATAAAGCCAGAGCATGCAAAGTCCCGGATTTGGTAACTTTCATATTGACTCCAACCTGATGGTGGGTATAAACCGGTCCTTCATTAGCCCCTTTTACAGCTTCTCCATGAGAATTGAATTCAAAATGACCGACTTCATAAGGAAACTTATCACCTTCCGGATAAAAATAAAGACTGATCCAGCGAATATGATGCTCAGTAGTATTGGGATGTGCCACTTCCTTACCCAATCCTACTTTTACCTCGAATACTTCTTCCGCTTTCACCTTATCCGAACATTCAATGACTGGTACATGTTTTTCTGTTTTCCAATCTGCTTGCTGAATATGTTCACCTAAATTTTTCATTTTTTCTTCCTCCCTTATGTCTAATTGATTGATTATAAATCATTATCGCGGTATTAGTATTAACCTGCTCATTCTTCAATGTGAATAATCTCCACCGGGCATTCTTCTGCTGCTTCAGTTACACAATCATACAAGGATTCAGGAGCTTCACCCTGATCAACATTACCGTTATCCCTGTATTCTGCTACTATTTGGCTCATCCCATCCTCCTGACTTTCTTCAAAAAAATCCGGGCAGGTTTCCCAACATAAAGCACACATAGTGCATTCATCTCTGTCAATTGTTACTTTCATCTTCTTCTCCTTTCTTATCATTATTACAATTAATAATTTTAAATTTTCATCACTATCGGTATCAGGATCGCAATCGCTATCGGAATCAATTGCGACAGCGACACTAATCCCTAATTCTTTAGATTCATTCTACAATCCTAAATTCTACTTATTCATAAATTCCTCTAACTTTTCCAGGTTAAAGGATCTGTTTATAACAGGACTTTTATCTTTCTGATATACTGTCAGACTTTGCTCAAAGCTCTTTTTATCAGTATTTTTATAGAGAATTCCCAAAGGAAATTTTTCTGTTTCCGAAGCCCGGGTAAAGGCTTCAACCTTGTTCCTCGGATCATACTTTTCTTCCAGATAATAGGTGTTTTCCTTGAACCATTTGTAGGTATTGACTTTGTTAAAGGAAACACAGGGTTGAAAAATATCAATTAGGGCATATCCGGGATGCTCTATTGCCTCTTTCAGGATCATCTTGAATTTCTCGGTATCCACGGTGCTGGTTCGGGCTACAAAAGATGCATCCAGGGCAATTGCCACCACAAGCGGATTAAAAGGCTTCAGAGTAACACCGTCAACCTGTATCGGGGTCACAAATCCCGACTGGCTGGTGGGAGAAGCCTGGCCTTTGGTCAAGCCGTAAACCATATTGTTATGCACAAGATTGGTAATATTGGGATTTCTTCTGATGGTGTGCATAAAATGATTACCTCCTTCACCATACATATCTCCGTCTCCGCTTTCTGCAATTACGGTAAGTTCAGGATTAACTGACTTTATACCAACAGCCGGAGGTAAAGCTCTGCCGTGCAAGCCGTTAAATACATTGCAGCGTAAATAATGAGGCATCTTAGCTGCCTGACCAATACCGGATACAATCACTACTTCCTGGGGTTTTATGCTCATCTCCGAAAGTGTTTCCCTTAACACTTTCCAGATAGTAAAATTACCACATCCCGGACACCAGGCCACATCAATATCGCTCATGTCGTAAACATTTTTACTCATCATGTTCTCCTAATTGATTACCTTCTGTAATTCTTTTTCCACCTCTTCCACTGAAAAGCACAGACCATTGTATTTTAAAACTTTAATCGAAATATCAATATTTAGGTGCAGTTTCAAAAGCTGGGCAAATTGAGCCGTTGCATTGTTTTCTACCATAATCAGCTTTTTTGCCTTATTAAGAATATCTGCTGTCTGAGGAGAAAGCGGAAAGACCTGTTTGAAATACAGTACAGCAATCTTATCTGCATCAATGTTTTCCAGGGCCTCTTTCACTATATGAACTGTCGATCCCCAGCAGATCACCAGAGTATCACTGTTATCCGGACCAATTCTTTCCGCAACTAATGCTTCTTTGACCAGACTGTTCATCTTCTTTAACCGTTTCTCCACCATGTTGGCACGGATCTCTAAATCTTCCGTAATATGTCCTTCATAGTCATGTTCATCACTGTCCACTGCCACCAGACCATCGCCATATCCCGGTATTCCCCGGGGAGAAACCCCATTGTCTGTAAGCTCATACCTCTGGTAGTCGTTACCGGTTTTAACTATAAAGTGTTGGTTTTTAACTTTCGATAGATCAAACTTCCGGATGTTGTAATAGGAATCAATAAAATACTGATCCGTGAGAATGAATACCGGAATCTGGTATTTATCTGCCAGATTAAAAGCCTTCTGGGTTAAAAAGAAAGCATCCTCTAAAGTACCGGGGGAAAAAATTATGCGGGGAAATTCACCATGACCGGCGTGCAAAGCAAACAAGAGATCACCCTGCTCCGTACGGGTAGGAAGCCCGGTTGCCGGACCCGGCCTCTGGGCAAGGTGAATCACCAGGGGTGACTCCAGCATGGCGGAAAGACTCAATCCTTCTGTCATCAAAGCAAATCCTCCTCCGGAGGTGGTCACCATACCCCGCGCTCCTGCATACCAGGCACCCAATACCATATTAATGGCTGCTATTTCATCTTCAGCCTGCTCTGCAATAATAGTGAACTTTTTCCCATGTTGGGCAAGAAAGGTCAAAACCGAGGTGGAAGGAGTCATAGGATAGGAAGCAATGAAATTACAGCCTCCGGCTACTGCTCCCATACTTACCGCCTCGCCACCATTAACTAAAAACTCCTTTTGGATCTGGTTCTTATCTTTGGTTTTGATTTCAATGATGGAATCTGCTGCTAAAATGGAACTGAGGTTATATCCCTTATCAATAGCACTAATATTCTTTTTTACAATCTCTTTTTCTTTATTACTGAAGATTTCTTCTACAAAAGTATGAACCAAGGAACTATCAATATCTAGTAAACCAGCTATAATTCCCACTACTATCATGTTGGAATAAATTTTACCACCTGCTTCTTCGGCCAATTCAGTTAAAGCTACATCATGGATCTGATAATCTATCTTTTTATCTTCTTTTAGTAAAATTTCCTTTTCCCCGATGACCATTGTTTCCGGGGTAATACGGGATTCAATATGTTCCAAGGCCTCCCGGTCGAGAGGAACCAAGATATCCATGCGATCTACAAAAGATTTCACTTGTTTTGATGATACTCGGATAGAGGTGGAATTACTGCCTCCTCTGATACGGGACATGTATTCTTTGGTGGCAAAAACATTATATCCTGCTTTTCGAAAAATTGACACCATTACCTGTTCAGCAGTCTTTATGCCCTGACCTGCTGGACCACAAAGCACTATAGAAATGTCATCTTTTTTTACCATCTGATTGTCTCCTACAAATAGTTCTTTCCCTGACTATTCAATGATTTTATAAAAATTATCCAGGTCTGTAATATTTTTTGGTGAATTATTTCAACCGTATTACAATTCAGTCCTGTTTTTTCAGTTATTTCCTCCCAGGTTTCTCCCCGTGCCAGACACTGTAATATTTTCATATCATTCTCAGAAAGATACTGTTGCCGATTATATTGTTCTGTATTCATTTTTTTTAAATAATCAGAAAGAATCATAGTCTCAATCTTATTACTGAAATAAATCTGATTTCTAGAGACCTTATGCACTGCCACCGGAAGTTCTCGTACCATTGTATCCTTTAAAATATATCCCGAGGCCCCGGCCTTGAACATACTCTTCACAAAACTCATCTCCATAAACATGGTTAAACCCACTATCTTTATTTTTTCACTAAATTCCTTGATAAGATGAGTAGCTGCCATTCCACTAAGCTCCGGCATGGCAATATCCATTAAAACCATATCCGGCTTTATTCTTTTGGCTGTCTGTACGGCTGACATACCATCAGCATCTTCAGCAATAATTTTGAAACTCCTCTCATTTCTCAAAAGTTCACAAATCTGTTTTCTCATATCAATATTATTTTCAGCAACTAAAATGTTTATACTCATAACCTAAGAAAAAAATATTGGGAGAGAGATACAATAGGGAAATTCCCTATTTTCACAGAAAAAAAGTATGAGATGTTAATCTGTAAATAAAAAATACTTGTAAAATGGATGGAAGGTTAAAAAATCCAGCCTAAATTATTCAGGTTGGTTAAAGACTTACAATACCCTGGCGGATTGCATATTTTACCAGTTCCGGAAGGTTGTATACACTCAATTTGTTCATTATATTCTGTCTGTGAGTTTCAACTGTTTTCACACTGATATACAGCTCTCCGGCAACCTGTTTGGTTGTTTTCCCCTCTGCAAGTAGCTGAAGCACTTCCCTTTCTCTGCCGGTTAACACATTGAATACTGACTGATCTTCTTTAATCAGTTTTTCTTTGTAATCATGAATAATTAAACCGGTAATTTTCGGACTTAAATAAATTTGATTCTGCTTGACCAAGTTAATGGCCTCTTTAAGCTCCCGGAAGGCACAGTCTTTCAACAAATAAGCAGAAGCACCCGCCCGCAGCATTCCGGATACAAACTGTTTTTCTGAATGTACTGACAGAGCAATAATCTTAATATCAGGATTGGTGTGTAAAATCTGACGAGCTGCTTCCATACCATTGAGTCCCGGCATGCTGATATCCATAATCACCACATCCGGCTTCATCTCTTCAGCCAGTTGTACAGTGGTTCTTCCATTACTGGCCTCGGCCAACAGCTCAAAAACCGTCTCCTTATCAATTAAAGATTTTAATCCATCCCTGATTATCTGATGATCATCAGCCAGTATGATTTTGGTTTTCATAAAAAATCCTTTTCAATTATTCTTTTTCCAGGGGGCTTTAATAACAACAGTTGTACCTTGATTCTTCCCGGATGTAATCCTGCACTGACCCTTTACATATTTCAGTCGTTCTTTAATATTGAAAAGCCCAAAGCCGGTCAAACGGGACATATCCGGTTTTACTTCCGATACCTTAAAACCAACTCCGTTATCTTTAATCTGAATTACAATATTATCCTCTTCTTCTGCTATCTGTATTTCTGCCTGGCTGGCTCCGGCATGTTCTTGAATGTTATTCAGTAATTCCTGAACGGTTTGAAAAAGAATATTGCGTATATTATCATCCATGGATGTGAATTCACCATCGTTTTTAACAGTAATATCAAGATCGTGCTTTTTGCTCATCTTATCTGCAAGCCATTCAATAGCCGATACCAAACCCATTTCATACAGTATAGGCGGACTTATTTCAAAAGTTAAGGAACGGGTCTCATTAATATTTTGATCCACAAGCTGATGAATCTCTTCTAAGGTGTCTTTCAGTTTTATATCCTCATTATTATCAATGATCTTCTCCAGTTTGATTTTGGTCAGGGCCAAAGATTGAACAATGCGATCATGTAATCCGGTGGCAATTCTTCTGCGCGCCTGTTCTTCCATCTTTGTCATACGAGACATTAAAGAGTGGAGCTGTTCTTGATAATTTTTACGTTCTGCAATTTCCTGCTGTAATATTGTATTGAGTTTTTCCAGCTCTTCGGTTCGCTTTTTTACACCTCGCTCCAACTGCTCTCTGGTGTTTTCCAATATTTCTCGGGCTTCCTTTTGTTCAGTGATATCCTGAACAATTCCCAGCATACGTACTGCCAATTGTTTTTCATCACAAATAACATTCCCCATTTCTCTCAACCAGTGAATTGATCCATCCGGCCAGATTATACGGTGTTCTACATCATAATCTTCTTTTACTTCAATGCATCTGTCAATTGCTGACTGAACCTTCTCTCTGTCCTCAGGATGGATTAGTTTGACAAATTCTTTATAATCATTTTTAAACTCTCCGGTTTGCAACCCAAACAAGGTTTCAACTTCTTCAGACCAGACAAGCTTGCCTGTTTTGATATCCCAATCCCAGGTACCAATATGGGCAGCTTTTTGGGCAAGTTTATACCTGGCCTCACTTTCCTTGAGTTTATTTTCAATTCTTTTTCGTTTGGTGGTTTCTTCCAGCGTTAAAACCAGATTCTCTGTATCCCCAGCTGAATTTGTTATGGGATTGAGTGTCCAGTTCCAGTACGTAACACCTCTTTCCGGTTGATGGGCAAATGTAAAAGGTTTATCTTTTAACCCGATTGAGTTGCCGGTATCTCTGACTTTTTTAAATATTGCATAATTCTCTTGATTGGGAAATAAATCAAAATGATTTCTGCCGATTAGCTCTTTAACTGAATAACCCGAACCTTCTGCATAAGCTGTATTGACATGAATAAAATTAAAATCTTTATCCAGATATGCCATCATGGAATGGGTGTTTTCCATGATATTTTTCAATAAATCTCTCTCATTCTGAAGTTTTTGTTCCCATCTCTTTAGATCTGTGATATCACGCATAATTTTTAGCTTGAAAACCTGACCATTCTCATTATGTAAAGGAGTTTCAATTACATCATAGATTCTATCTTTTTTTTGACAATACCACTCCCTGCGAATGGTATGACCATCTAATACATTTTCATGACTGCACCAGGGGCAGGTCATCGATAAATCTGAAAGGTATTCATAGCATTTTTTACCATCTTTGGAGCCGAATACTTTTTTCATGGCAGGATTGATATACTGTATCTCTCTGTCTTTGTTAACTATATAAACCAGATCAGCCATAGCATCCAGAACATTTTTAAAAAACTGGAATATGTTATAGGGACTTTTTTTATATTTTGATTTCATAGTAATTTCGAAAGATTCCGATTAATGAATACTCTAATATTAATAAATATTTACTTTTAATCAAAGAATTTATTCATAAAAAAATATTGCAATTTTTAAAAAAATTTAATATTTTATATATTATTCAGTATTGTTTTTGGTTATTAATAATTGTTTAAATAGTAACAAAAATTATATCATATTCTAATTTAATAAAAAATTAAGGGGAATATTATGATATTACATCATGAATTTGTAAAAATTGCCAAAAAAATGGGAAAAAAATTAGCAATCATTGACCGTACTACTGATAAAAGAGTTCCTTACTCTAAAGCCTTAATTGCAGCAATTCTTTTGGCAAGAAAATTCAATAAATACGAAAAGGGCTACCTGGGAATAATGATCCCCAATTCCGCCGGATCATTTCTGGCAATTTTAGGTGCACTCCTGGCTGGAAAAGTTCCGGTTATGATCAACTATTCTACTGGTGCGGAAAAAAATGCAGTATATGCTCAGGATAAATGTGGATTTAAAAAAATCATTACCTCCAAGGCTCTTCTGGAAAAAATTAAATGTCCAAAAATTGAGGGAATGATATATATCGAAGATATAATGGAGAGTATTACAAAATTTGACAAAATAAAAGCTTTATTTCGTTCTAAATTATCTGTAAAAAAAATCTGTAAATCAACTGCAAAATTGACTGAAGATTATAATGCTGTTATTCTTTTCACCAGCGGCAGCGAAAAAGAGCCCAAAGCTGTTCAGTTAACCCATAAAAATTTAGCTTCAAATGCACTGACTGCAATCGAAATTTTTAAATTAACCCCTGAAGACAGTATTCTCTGTATTCTCCCTCTCTTTCATGTTTTCGGGCATATGGTAAATTTCTGGCTTCCGCTTCTCTTAGGTTCAACTGCTATAACCTATGCCAATCCACTTGATTTCAAAACTATCCCCAAAATAATAAAAGAAGAAAAACCAGTCATGATCGCTGCCACTCCGGTCTTTTTTGCAGGGTATTTAAGAGAATCACGACCCGGAGATTTTGATTCTCTCCGAATTTTAGTTGCTGGTGCTGATAAAACTCCGGACAGACTCCGAAAAGGGTATAAAGAAAAACATAATAAGTTATTACTGGAGGGGTATGGAACCACTGAAACAAGTCCGGTGATTTCAGTAAATACTCTGGAACATAACCGAGCCGGTAGTATTGGAAAAGTTTTTCCGGATCAAAACGTTAAAATAGTGGATATTGAAAGTGGTACTGAATTACCGCCAAATAAAGAAGGAAAAATTCTGGTTAAAGGCCCCAATGTTATGAAAGGTTATTTCGATGATATTGAAGAGACCTCTCTTCGTATCAAAGACGGATGGTATGATACCGGTGATATGGGTATGCTGGATGAGGATGGGTATCTCTGGCATAAAGGGAGACTAAAACGATTTGTGAAAATTGGAGGTGAAATGGTTTCTCTGGTTAATACGGAAAGTATACTGAATACCGCACTTCCGGATCATATTGATTGTTGCGTAGTAGAAGTCCCGCATCCCACCAAAGGAGCTCAATTAATTGCTGCTGTGTCTGAGAAAATTAACAGAAAAGAAATACTTAAAAAATTAGGTAAAGAATTACCTAAGATAGCAATTCCAAAAATATTCATGGTTTTTCCTGAACTACCCAAAATGGGAAGCGGAAAACTTGATTTCAGGACCATAACCGAGATGGTCAAAGAAAGACAAAAATAAATGGATTTGCTTTTTTAAAAACCAATTTTATAATAAGATTATTAGTATGTTACTACTTCATTAATAATGCTTTCTGCATACGTACATGCGAACCACATTGCATGATATATATATACATCCCGCTGGGCACCTTATTTGCCTTATCATTACATCCATCCCAAATAACCTGATGATATCCAGCTTCTTCAAAACCATTTACCAGGGTTCGTACCTGCTGACCCATCATATTATAAATTTTAATTGTTACATTTCCTGCAACAGGTAATTCATATTTTATTTTTGTCTCAGGATTAAATGGATTGGGATAGTTTTCTAAAAGTCTGAAGTCATTGGGGACAGAAGCTCTGTTCTTCTCAACAGCAGTAGGACGTTCCAATATTAATGATCCGGGAGGATAAGCTTTAAAACTATAATTTTGTTCATCGTACGCCGTAACATTCCAAAGATAGGTACCGGCAGGAAGAGTTGTATCAGGTTGATGGTAAAAAACTGTATCTTCCTCATTTAAAAATGTTTTATTATCAACAACAACACCCCCACCCTGAGACCTTAACTCCCATTTATAAAATACATAACTTTCTGAATCCGGATCAGTGGTACTGTGCCATATAAATTTAATGGTATCCGGCCAGTGTTTAAAAGAATAAGATAATGGTTGAATTAAATCAAACGGTAAGGGAGGATCAGACTTATCATCATAAACAGATACTGTATTTTGAATTTGATCTCTGGCATCAGAGGTATCAATTACAATAAACGTTAATTCTTCTGTACCATACCAATCGGGGGGAGCAAACAAACAAAAAATTTCTCTATTATAGTCTGTGTACCATTGTATATTAACATTACCTTCAATGTCAAAACGTAAATCTTCTAATTCATCATCAATATCTTCAACATGATCATAAAATTCCTGATATCCAATAATAAGTGAATCATCTTCAGTAAAAGAAAATTTATCTATGCTAATCCATCGGGGAGGATCATTTACCGGGTGTACTGTAAATAAAACCTCACAACTATCCTTGTTATCCACTGGATCTCTAACCATTAAAGTAATTTTTTCCTCTCCCCACCAATTACTATCCGGAACACAAACAAACAATATTCGTTCATTAATTGAAACATCCAAGACTTCATTTCCTTTAAAACTCCATTCCAACTGATCTACAGTATGATCCTGATCATACACATAATTATCCAGTTCTACTTCCTGGAATGTACCCCCCTCATCAATTGACTGATTAGGTATAGATGATATATAGGGCGCTTCACATGAAACTAAAACAACTGCGCTGTCTGATCCTACTCCTCCATCATCATCTCCTGCTTTAAACCACACAATATAAGTCCCGGCCTGTTCATAATTTACTACAGCTTCATATCCCGAGGTTTCAAAAATATTATCATTATCTAAATCCCATCTTTTATAAATAATTGAATCCCCAGCTCCTTTGTCGTACACCTCTGCCTTTAATAAGATATCAGATTTTATCACCCCAACATATGGCCCTCCTGCATCAGCTATCGGATCACAATTATTGACATGACACACTATTTCATCCTCACTTACACCGCCATCTCCATCATCTACCCTCACAGTAACATTATAAGTGCTGTCATCAATATAAATATGGGTGGGTTTTGGTTCGTCACTATAATTGCCATCATCAAAATCCCAAACAAATGAAATCACATCATCTCCCGGATCTTCTACAACTGCAGAAAAATGTAAAGTATCCCCTTCTTCACAAACTATATCACTTCCTGCATCTACTATAGGAGGGACATTAGTAACAGTAAAATATGCAGTATCAAAATCAAATTTTCCAGAATTATCGGTAACTCTTAAAACAGCATTTCCTGAAAAATCATCATCAAATGTATAGGTGGTTTTTGAAAGTTTGGTTTTAAAATCGTATTCCCCATCCTGATCCCAATCCCAGGCATACTCAGAAATACCTGCATACCAGCCGCTGTCAGATGAAGCTGACATATCAAGTTCTATGGACTCACCTTCTTTACCAGAATATGGTCCCCCGGCTGAAGCTACAGGATGATAGTCACCAAAATGGATCATTCTCATACGCAATTTTGTGGGATTATTTTCAGGATAAACTACATAAAAATGATTTCTGCAGGCTCTTATAAGATGTTTGTTTCTCCCTTCATAACCGCCACATGACTCAGATAACATTTTCCGAGTTCCCCAGGTTTCACCACCATCCTCAGAAATTCTTGCCCACAGTTTTCCGCCAGATTTAGATAAATAAGTAGCAACAACATACTTACCTTTATCACTGGCTGCTACTGACCCTAATCCCCAGAATGGATCATCACCCGATTTTTCTATGGAACCTTTAGTATTAACAACATTATGTTCCTGTATATCATCATCTGACATGCGTAAATATCTTACAGATGGTTCATTATCTAAAGATCTATCATGGTTTGTTCCATAACTGAAATGAATGTTGCCAACCTGATCCAGGAAAACATCAGGATCACCCTTCCTTCTTTTACAATCGGTCGAATGAAGGTGACCCCATTTAGTAAAACTCTCTCCGGCATCATGAGAATAAAAATAAGTAATTTTCCCATATTCTGGAAAAGGGCAGCCAAGCACCACATGAATATCACCATCATAGGAAGCTTCAAGTTCAAATCGATTATCCAGTTTAAAAAGAACATCTTCAGAATTTAAAGGATCAGTTATTGTTTTGGTTAACTGGCCCATAACATTACCATCCCGGATCTGATAATAGGTAACTTTCCCGTATGAAGAATCAGATAAAGAACTATGAATAATATGTACTCTATTTTCCCCATCTATATCCATTCTGACAAGATATCCTCTTTTAACATTAGCAGCTATTAACTTATGATTTGACCATCCGCTATCCGTTTTATAAGTATAGTATAGATGATAATACCAGGGTTCAACTAAATGTTTTCTGTAACAAATATGTGGATACCCATCCTGATCAACTGCAATACTTGCACCATAATAAATCCCTCCCAGATCTTTGTTGTCTACAGGAAAAGCTTCAATAATAATATTACCGAGTGAATCAACCTCAGTATAGCGAACCCCTCCCCCAAACACTTTCATTGAAACAATATGTAAGTGTGAATTATTCCTGTCAATATCAAAATCTGGTGTATTTACATAAGATAATATATCAATCGGATCCGACCAGACCCAGTTTTCCTGTGAATAAAGAGTAGTTGCCCAAATAATAATTATTGAAAACAATATCAGCGCAATTATTTTTTTAATCATTTTTATATAATATTTATCAAGCATGAAAGAATATTATCCACTATTTCTTAAATTCAATAAATCTAAAAGGTATTAATAACCCATATAAATTAATAAATAATATAAACTTATACATAATCATTGCTTACCTTATTCTCTATTGAATAAAATAAAGGCTAATATCATGCCAAATCATTAAAAGATTAAATGTTATCCATTTCTTCAACCGCAACAGAAGGAAATTTAATGAGTCTTTCCTTAAACAACGCTATCATTTCTTTTAAACGCTTCTCTGTTTTAGCTTCAAAACGAAGTACTAGAAGTGGCTGGGTATTGGAAACTCTGACCAATCCCCAACCGTCCCCAAATAATACTCGGGCCCCGTCAACATCAATAACCTCATGTTCTTTTTTAAAATCCTCTTTCAGTTTTTCCACAATTTTGAATTTCTTATCATCCGGACAGGCAATTCTTATTTCAGGGGTGGAATAAAACTGTGGTAACTGATCAACAATTTCTCCTAGAGTCTGTTTTTGCTTGGATAAATACTGCAGTAAACGGAAGGAAGAAAAAATACCATCATCATACCCGAAATACCCATCTTTAAAAAATATATGCCCGGACATCTCTCCTGCAAGTGGAGCTTGCTCATTTCTCATCTTTTCTTTGATTATGGAATGACCTGTTTTCCACATCAGGGGTATTCCACCCATTCTCTCAATCTCTTCAGGAACCAACTGAGAGCATTTTACATCAAAAATTATTTTTGATCCTGGGTTCTTCTTCAATACTTCTCTGGCTAAAACTGCCAGTAACTTATCAGCATAGATAACCTTTCCCCTATCATCTACAATCCCCATTCTATCTGAATCTCCGTCATATCCGATCCCAATATCAGCATGTTCCTCCACTACTGTTGTACGCAGCTTCTCAATATATTTCATCACAGTTGGATCAGGAAGATGGTTGGGAAAGGTACCATCAGGGTCACAATAAAGTCGTGTTACTGTACATCCAAACTCCTCAAACATATCCGGAGCAATAGGTCCAGCAGTTCCATTTCCGGCATCAATAACTATTTTAAAAGGTTTATTTATGTTTATTCTCTCCCTGAGCATCTGTTTATAATGAGATACTATTTCCCGATTCTCAATGGAGCCATCCCCTGATTCAAAATCTTGTTTCTCAATAAGTTCTCTTATTTTTATAACCTCATCTCCGTAAATTGAATACAGCCCATTGTTCATTTTAAGACCATTATATTCTATAGGATTATGACTACCGGTTATCATTACACTCCCATCTGTTGCATAATGAACAATTGAAAAATAAACAACCGGAGTAGGTACCACTCCCACATCAATAACATTTACTCCAGTAGAAAGAACTCCCCGAACTAAAGCATTTTTTATTCGTTCCGAAGACAACCGGATATCTCTTCCCACGGTAATAGTTTTTTTCTTTTTCCTGATCATGTAGGTACCATATGCTTTTCCGATCATTTCTACTACATCATCTGTCAGATCTTTATCAGCAATTCCCCGGATATCATAGGTTCTGAAAATATTTTTATTCATATTACTCTCCTGTTAGAAAAATTAGTAATTAAAACTATTTCAATTTTCCTCCATTTTCTCAGCAAACTCTGCATTTTATAAAAAATATCAGGTTTTAGGAAACTTTCTCTCTTTACTTCCCTTGTATACAGCTTGAGAAAAATTAATTCTGCGCATAGGTGACTGTGTAATGATTTCTTCAAAATAATGCGCAGACAGCCCACAGACCCGACCAAAAATAAAAATTGCTTTCGCACATTTGGGATCAAGTCCCATATCCGCTATAATTGCTCCAATTACTCCATCCACATTTACCGGCAGATTAATCCCCCTTATCTGCTGTAAAACCCCACTTGCGATCTTTGATATTTTTATACAGTCTCCTGAAATTTTATTTTTCTCTGCTATTGACCACAGAACATCTCTTCTGGGATCCTGGGTGTGAATGCGGTGGCCCATTCCTTCAATTCTGATACCTGAAGTAATGAACTGTTGCATCATAGTATAGGTTGCATCTTTCAGGGAAATTTTCCGCTCTTTAGCCAAGGCGGCACATTTGATAAAAAATTCGGCTGCTTTTTCGCCGGCACCACCATGAACATCAGTAATAGCTCCCACACCTTGCGCAACTGCAACTTCATAATCTGCCCTCACTGAAGCAGCAATAAGTGTAGCCTGAGCAGAAGGTGGAGTTACACCATGATCAATGCAGGCCGTTATCATTGCTTCTATCATTTTTGATTTTTCTATATTTTGCGATTCCCCGGTTAAGGCGTTATAAATCAAATCAGAAAAATTCTCTCTATCACTTTTTTCCATCAAGACTTTTTGATTACCCAGGGAATCAGCTAAATAGGAGCAAAAACGTCCCAGACAATAGATGGATTTTTCAACCGGTCTGTTTTCACCCTGAGGCTCAAAACTTACCAGCTCTTCATCGTTTAATAAATACTTCTGTAAACTCTTGGAGATATCTTCATCCGGATTATGAGGGATTTCAGGTGCTCTCTTTTTGGCAGCATCACAGGCAAGTTTGTTCAACGCTCTGCCGTATCGTTCATCTAAAATCTCGCCTTGAAGAATTAAGCTAGCAGCAGAAAGAAGAGAAGTACTTTCTATAATATCCTGTAGTCCGTATCCTCTGATTATCAAATTATTAGGCTTAACCTCTGTGATCATAGTTCCCCAGCTGGGCTCAGGAGGAGGTGCCTCCCATTTTTCTTTCATTTTTTTATAATATTCTTTCGGATCGAAATATTGTTTATCCTGAAGTGCTTTCTGAACAGCTGTAATTAAATCATATTGACTGTTAACAACTATCACACCCGCTTCTTCTAAAGCTTTCTTTTTGGAAGCGAAAGTTCCGGTTTCTCCTCCCGGAGTTACTATTGCACCTGCATGTCCCATGGTTTTTCCTTCCGGAGCATGGGCCCCGGAAATTAAAGCTATTAAGGGTTTGGGATATTTCTCCGGATTCTCTTTCATATCCCGGGCCAGAACTTCTTCCTGACATCCTCCGATCTCACCTGCCACCACCACTGCATCTGTATTCTTATATTCCATGGCCAGAGGTACCAAATCTTTAAAAGTTGAACCAATAGCTCCATCTCCTCCCACTCCGATAACTGCATTCTGGGCTATCCCCACACTGGACATTGCATCCGACATATGATACAGAATTGCTCCGCTTCTGGAAATAATGGTAACCCCTTTTGATCCCAACTGACCGGATTTTTTCACCTGGGGCTGAAAAACATCAGGAAGCATTCCGATTTTAATCCTTTCCGGAGGAAATATCAAACCCGGAGTATTGCCGCCGATTAAGAGAGTATTATGTTTTCTGGCTGTAATGAGAATATCTCGTACATCTTTCAGAGGAATAAACTCAGAAATTAAAACAATCAGCGGTATCCCTGCTTCAATAGCTTCAACAGCAGAATTTTTTGCAGTAGAATAATGTCTCCAGATACTGGCTGCTACAATATTCGGGTGGTTTTCCAAAGTCTCTTGAATTGTATTATAGACCGGAATAGTTTCATGTACCCTTCTTCCCCCCTTTCCCGGAGCAACCCCTGCAGTTACATTTGTTCCAAATTCTTTCATCAATCCTGCATGTTTAGTACCCTGTCCCCCCAATCCAATAATCATGGTTTCCAGCTCATTGGTCTTTTTTATCTTTTCAGCCAGTTTCGGCCGTATCTTTTCTACAATATAATAGAGCATTCCTTCAGTAGCATTTATTTTTTGCTTCATGATTTCCTTTCCTTATTATTAAATGCTTTTTCAATACCTTCTCGGATAACTTCTGCCATTATCTTTTTATTACCAACGGTTATATCCATATCCTTTAATTCTTCTGAATATCTTTGCTTGGCTTTATCTAAATATTCCCGTGCACTGGGAAGATCTGTTCCCACCATGCGGCCATACACAGGAATCATTCTCCTGCCTGATCTGAACCGGTCCAGAATTGCTTGAATCAATCCTTTGATAAAAGTATCACAGGAAGAAATACCCCCGAATCTGGAAGTAATAATTAAATCCACAATCTTATAATCCATTAACAAATGAAACATTTCAGCAACTTTCTCCAGGGAGGGACCTCCCCCGGAATCCATAAAATTTACCGGAATCACTCGACCGTCAAAGAATCGTTCTCCTACATTGGCTACTTCATCAATGGAAAATATTCCATATCCGGCACCCCCGGGTACCAGACCAACATAGAGTTTATCATTGTCTTTTTTGTGATCTTCAGAAAGCAAATCAACATAGGGAAATCCGGCCTCTCTAGCCCTGACTTCATTTCTGGTAGGTTCGGAAACATCATGTCTGACTTCTTTTATGCCCAGCAATCCGAAAACTTCTTTTTGTCTGAACAGAGCATTATCATCCAGCACAATTTTGGCATCCGCTGCCACCGGACCTTCAGGAGTGATAATCAAAGGATTAATCTCTGCAGTTTTACAGTCCAGCTTTTGATAAGTATTATAGAGTATGGAAATAATGTCTTTTAATTCATTATTGAACTGAGCATCTGTATCCAGATGCTCAGTCAAAAAATCGGAAGCATTTTGAGCAGCAGCATCCGGCAGGATCTTTTCATTTTCTTTCAACTCCAACCTGAAAATTAACTCCGGAGTCTCATTGGCTACAGTTTCAATATCTACTCCTCCGGAGGGACTTACAATAATGATATTGTTATAGGTTTCAGGATTCATGGTTACTCCCAGATATACTGCACTGTTTTCTACAACCGCCTTTTCCAGCATGAGCATTTCAACCGGATATCCCTTGATTCTCATTTTTAAAATCTTCTTGGCATTCCTTTCTGCTTCTGCAACATTGTTTGCCTTTTTTATTCCTCCTGCTTTTCCTCTTCCTCCTACCAGTATTAAAGATTTCAACATCACCGGGAAGTCACTCTCTTTTAAAACTTTTTTAACTTCCTTGGATCTGCATATTATTCCCAGCTGACCGGGAACCGGAATTCCTTGACGAGTGAAAATTTTCTTTGATTCATTCTCATATAATCGCATCATCACCTCATTGTAAAATTACTAAGTTTATCTGATTACTAGAAACTGCTTAGGTTTTTTAAATTCAAATTTCAGAGTTCTGAGTTCCGGGTTTAAAATTCAGGATATATGTTGATTATTAACCTTCCAACCCTGAACTCTGAACCTTTGAACCCTGAACCTTAACCGAACCTAACTTTTTCCCAACCTCCTCCGAGTATATTCCAGTAATCCACCTGCTTCCATTATTCCGATAATAGAATCAGGGAGTCGGGGAAAGCTAAATTCTTTATCCCCAACCAATATTTTCCCTTCCCTGGCTTTTATCTCTACCTGATCCCCGGAAGTATAAGCTTCCACACTTTCAGGAGATTCTATAAGTAGTAATCCCTGATTTAAAGAGGCACGGTAAAAAATTCTGGAAAAACTTTTTGCTACTATTGCTGCTATCCCCACATGTTTTAATCCTACAGCCGGCTGTTCTCGTGAACTGCCGCAGCCAAAATTCTTTCCGGCAAAAATAACATCCCCTGGTTGGACCTGCTTGTTGAAATCAGGATCCAAATCTTCCAGTAAATGAGGTTTGATTTCCTCGGGTGTGGAACAGGTATAGGTATATTTACCCGGGAAAAGCATATCAGTATTAATATCATCACTATATTTCCATACCTTCATTTTTTAATCTCCTTTCTGGGATCAGTTATTTTACCATACAGAGCAGATGCTGCGACTGTTTGAGCACTTCCCAGATAGATTTCTGCTTCCTTGCAACCCATACGCCCTTTGAAATTCCGGTTTGCCGTACTCAGACATGTCTCTTTCGGAGCCAGAGCTCCCTGGTGCGCCCCCAGACAGGGACCGCAACCCGGGGGCAGTATAACTCCCCCTGATTCCACCAGAGTATCCATTAATCCCTCTTTCACTAACTGTCGATAAATATTTCTGGAAGCCGGAAGAATTAAAAGCCGGAAATTTTTAGCAATCTTTTTCCCCTTAAGAATTTCTGCAGCTTCTCTGAAATCACTTAATCTGCCATTGGTACAGGTCCCGATCAATCCCTGATCAATGGATGTTCCCTTAACTTCACTGATCTTAACTACATTGTCAACCGTATGCGGTTTGGCAATCACCGGCGTGATCTCATTTAGATTAATGGTTAGCTCCTCCATATACTCAGCATCTTTATCAGCCCAAACTTCCTTGTAACTACCGGACTTAATACCTATCGAAGATAAAAACTCTCTGGTTAGAGTATCCACCGGAAAAACTGCTATCTTGGCTCCCATTTCAATTCCCATATTGGCAATGGTAAAGCGCTCATCCATGCTGAGATTCTCTACTTCTCCGTGAAATTCTACTGCACAGTAGGTAGCACCATCTGCACCTATTCTACCAATAAAATATAGGATGACATCTTTGGCAGACACACCGGGCTGCAGTGTACCCTTAACAGTTACCTTGATAGTTGGAACCACCTTTAGCCACATTTCACCGGTAAGCAGTAAGCTTGCTGCTTCGGTTCTGTCAATTCCGATTGACATGGCTCCCACTGCACCATAAGAACAGGTGTGGGAATCACTTCCAACCACCAGCATTCCCGGTAAAGCCAGTCCCTTTTCATACACTACCTGGTGACAGATTCCTTCTCCAATATCAAAAAAATTTATCAGGGAATGTTCTTTTACAAACTCGCGTATTTTTTTATGACCGGATGCATTCTTTTCACTGGCAGCCGGAATGACATGATCAAGAACAATGACCGGAAATTCAGGATCAACTACTCCATATTTTTTTAATTCCGGTTTGATCTTGGAAATTATAGCCGAGGTATTATCATGAGTTAAAAGATGATCAGGTTTCACTGTTACTATTTCTCCAACCTCTACAGATTCTTTACCGGATTTTTTGGCAAGCATTTTTTCAATAAATGTTTTTCCCATCATATATGCCTTTTTTAATTAATAACCTTTTATCATAAAGATACAAATTTTTCAGCAATTTTTATAAATTTTTTTTAAGTTTAGGTGGACAATTCAGAAGCTAACCTTATGAGAGAAGGGTAGCTTCACTTTCGGGGAGAGTGACTGCTCAGATCTCACCCTCCCTTTATTTCCTCCCTTCGAGGGAGGGAAATGGGTGATTTGCAATGAATAATTTTTTCAAGAGTTATTTACCAACCCAAATCCGTGTCTATCCGTGTAAATCCGTGGCTAAAAGTACACCCCCCTGAAGAGCCTGTCCTGAATGAAATGAAGGATTCGAAACCTTCAGGAGGTTTTTGCACTGAAAATTAACTCAAAAGAGAAATAAATCCAGCTTCCCGGAAATGATGATCTTTGGTCAATGCTTTTTCCAATCCGTTTCTTTGCATCAATATAAAACTAAAACAATCCGTGAATGAATATTTATGATCACTATTTTTGAAAAAAAATAATTTAGTTTGCTGAAACAGTTCTTCGTCCATCCATTCAATTCTACACGCCTGAGAGTTGAAAACTCTTTTAAAAAATTCAGGAAGTAAGTGCCCGACTCCTCGAAATTGAAGTAAGGTAGCAATCTCATCAAGAATATAATCTGAAGTTATAAATTGAATTTTCTCCTCAGCTGCTTCATGTAAAATATCTACTGCTTTTCTATGGGCATTATCCTGATTTATAAGTAAAGCATAATAACCGCTGGTATCAATAAATATATTTTTATTCATAAATGATTGTATCCATTTTCTGGTTGGTTATATTTTGCCCTTCATCCACAGCAAGCTTATCTATACTATAAAATAAATCGTTTTCATCCGGTGAATTTTCCTGTATAGGTTCAATACGAAAAACAGGATTTCCCCTATAGGTTAAAATCATTTTTTTCCCCTGCCGGGCCCATTGGATTATTTGTTTTGAATTTTTCCGCAATTGTAACATAGAAATTTTTTTCAATGTATGCTCCTTTTCATTTTCATATTAGAGTTAAACTTCAAGTTCAACTTTAATATATAGAAATAATTCAAATAAATCAAGCAGATTTCTAAATATACCACAAAGGTGGACTCCATCTCTGAGATGGAGTCCACCTGGTGCACAATTCAGAAGCTAACCTTCTGAAAGAAGGGTAACTACTCTTTCGGGGAGAGTGACTGCTCCGATCTCACCCTCCCTTTATTCCCTCCCTTCAAGGGAGGGAAATGGGTAATTTTGCCATGGGTATTTTTTTTCAAGAATTATTAACTAACCTAAATCCATGTCTATCCGTGTAAATCCGTGGCTATAAGTACACCCCCTTACTTCCTCAACAGATCCCCCTTCTGATAAATGTCCATCTGCACGTCAGAAAAGGGCTGTGCCTGAATGGTCTCACCCG
This sequence comes from bacterium, assembly GCA_046483025.1. Taxonomy (GTDB): domain Bacteria; phylum Zhuqueibacterota; class QNDG01; order QNDG01; family CAYUAG01; genus CAYUAG01. The sequence continues at coordinate 30,498 of JAWODZ010000126.1, read as the reverse complement.
TTTTTAACCGGGTAATTTCACCGGTCTTGAAATTCACTTTTATTTCTTCACCACTTTCTATACCCGACGAAATCAAATCACCACTGATCAATGGAAAACCGGAATTGACGCCGTTTCTCTCATAAATTGCTCCGAATGATTTTGCAATTATGGCCTGTATTCCCAGGCTTTTAAAACAATCCACAGCCTGCTGTCGGGAAGAACCGGCTCCGAAATTGGATCCGGTCGCAATGATGTCACCTTTTTCAGCTTTATCGGAAAAATCCTCCCAGCCTTTGAGATTATCAAAAGTATACTGCCCCATTTCGTCAACATCGGTTATGGTAAGATAACGATTGTGAAAAATCATATCCGTATCAATGTTATCCTGGTCAACTACCCAAACCCGCCCCTGGATTTCTACCGGTTTCTTCTCGGTTTTTGGTGAAGATACTTTCTTTTCAGATTTTGTATAATCTGCCGTTTTGTATCTTTTCGGACTTGACAGAATATTATTTTTACTGGTAATGATTCCGCTGACTGCAGAAGCAGCAACTGTTTCCGGGGAGGCCAGATACACCTCCCCTTTACCTTGCTTTCCGGCAAAATTCCTGTTCCCGGTACTTATGGTGATCTCACCCGGACCGTTCTGCCCGATCTGTCCCTTGGCACAGCCGGCACAACCGGCATTACCCACCAAGGCTCCTGCTTTCATGAAAATATCAATGATTCCCTGTTCCAGACACTGCTCCCATATTTTTCGGGTAGATGGAACAATCTTTAACACCACTCCGGGAGCTACCTTACGGTTCTTTAATATATTAGCAGCTGCTTGCATATCTGATAATCGTCCATTAGTACAGGATCCGATGAAGGCTGAATCAATTTTGACTTCTTTCAGGTCGGTAACCTTGACCACATCCTCCGGATGGCCGGGCAGGGAAGTCAGAGGTTCCATCTTACTTAAATCACATTCCTTCACCGCAACATATCGAGCATCCTTGTCTGCGTATACTGGCTCTATCTCCTCTCCAGTAGCTTCCTTAAAATGGTCTAGGACATCCTTATTGGGGGCAAAAAGAGCGATGATACCACCCATTTCAGTAGCCATGGATGAAATGGTTATGCGGGAATTTAGACTGAGCGTTTGGATATAGTCACCTTCCAACTCCGCAGCTTTTCCTAATAATCCTGCAGCTCCCAGATTTTTCAATAAAAACAGCACTATATCCTTGGCACAAATTTCATCTGGTGGAGTACCATGAAAAAGTAATTTTACCGTTTCCGGAGTTTTAAACCAAATTTTCCCTTCCGACCAGACCGCTGCAATGTCCCGATCTCCCATACCCTGTCCAAATGCACCGATTGATCCTAAAATATTGGCATGAGAATCTGTGGATACCAACGTGCCCCCTGGTCGGACCAGACCCTCATCAATGGCAATATGAGTACCGATCCCTGACTGGATATCATACACCTTGATTCCCCGTTCCCGGGAAAACTGACGGCAGATGTGCTGATTCTCTGCATATTGCTGATCAGATCCTCCCGGATTACAGTCGAAGGTAAAAAAGGTTTTTTGAGGATCATCAATTGCAAGATTATGGGACTGAATATTCTTTACTACATTTGCCCCGCCAAAATCCCTGGCAATACGGGCATCTATGCTGATTTCTGCAATATCCCCGGCAGTAATCTTTTTACTGCTGTGATTGGTAAAAATCTTCTCTATCATTGTCTGTCCCATGTGCCGTCTCCTTTACTCAATTTTTTGAAAATTGTAACTAATCCAATTTTCTTAATGTTAGAGTTTTATTCGAGGAAAACGGAAACGGGAAAATGGAAACAGGAGGATTTTCGCCATTTTCCATTCTCCATATTCACTTCTCCTTCCTCCATTCTCCTTCATCTCTTTCCTTTGTCCCTCTTCCACATTTACTCTATGAGCAGTCCATTCGCTTTCATTACCAATGGATTAAAACAGGCAAAATCTGCCTGATGTATAAAGATCGTTTCAATGACCTGAGGTCTGCCATCGCCTTCTTTGGAGTGACAGGCAATAATATTAACAATAGACTCTGGTATTCCACATTCAGCCGCAAGGATAGCTCCGCTGATGGGGTGTCTGGCATATTTCCCGGACAGACTTTTTTGATACCCGCCCTTTTCATCAGGCTCAATCTCAACCAATTTCCCTACATCATGTAAGAGACCTCCGACATATATTCTGTCAAAATCTATTTGATAAGGTAATGTGTTATAATAATCCATATGTGACCTGGCTAAACATGCAGCTCCTTCTGTAACAGCTATTGTATGTTCAATAAAATTAATTCCCGCGGTTTCAACCAAAAGTGTAAACGGTATATTTTTTAACTCTTCTATGCTGTTCCAGTTCCCTTGGGTGCATGCTTTGATCCAGGTTTTTATAACATTTCCTTTCAAGGTATCATCATCTATTTTTGCAAGCTGTTCTTTAAAAATATTTTCAATATCATTACTGTTTATCATGCAAACTCCTTTCTAGAACATCAATGGTCTACAAGTACGAATATAATTCACAGCAAAATTAACATCATTATTCTAATAAATCAAAATGTTCCTGATATCCACATTCATTCTTTAAATAATTTAAGGTTATAAAAAGAACATTCCCCTGTTTCTGCTGAAGAATCTCTTCGATCAATTCATCTTTCACTTCTTCAAGAGGACGCTCCTCTTTACTTCTTTCCAGCACCTTGATTATATGATAGCCGTATCTGGTCTCTACTATATCACTGACTTCACCCACAGGTAAATTAAATGCAGCCTGTTCAAAAGGTCTGACCATATCACCTCGTTCAATATTCTCATATAATCCACCTTTAGTATTAGACCCCGGATCCTCTGAATATTTTTCCACAAGTTCGGCAAAATCATATCCGGATCGTGCCATTCCAAGAACACGCTGAGCCTTTTCTATGATTTCCATTCTTTCAGATTCTGATTTCTCCTGAGTTAAAAATAAAATATGGCGTACTGTAGCAGCTTTATCTCTGGAATAATATTGCCTTAATTCCTGATCCAATACTAATCCTTCTGTCAATATATATTGATCAATGAAGGCCTGCATCCTTAATCCTTCCCTAATATTCTTCATTACATATTCTTCAGACAACCCTAATGAATCGATTAAAGCAAGATATGTTTCTTTATCTCCATAGTCTTTATAAAGGGCTTCTTTACGGGCAATAACACTGTCCTCAGAAACTGTAACATCTTTTTCTTTTGCCTTCTGTAATAAAATTCTGTTTTCTGCTTTTTGTTCAGCAAAAGCTTTAATAATATTTATTATATAGTCTTTTCTTTGTTTTAATGAACTCAGACTATTTAAAAAATTACTAAACTGCTGATACAAATCAGGCATAATATCACCATTATATATAGAAAAAGAATTCGTAGTGATCAACTTTACCGAATTATCAGGATCCAGAACCTTAATATCAAGAGAATCGGACATTTTTTTAAAAAATGAATGGATTTGCCCTTCCTTTTTAAAAGGAGGGGAATAAGAACCGCTGCAGTAACAAAACACCACAGAAATTAATAAGATAACTACAACTTTCTTTAACATAATTTCTCCTTTGTTTGTCTTAATTATAATTATAAAAAAATCAGATTATTAATAATTAAATTATCTATTTATTTATACTATTTCCTCTAAATCAATATTTATTCCATCTTTTACTTTCTTATAATATATAAATTTTACTTCAATTTTTTCCTGGAGACTCTTCTTAGTTTTATATGTTTCAGGTTTGATACTTATTGGAATATCATTTATATATCCATCGATCCCCTTAGATTCGTCTAAAGAGTCAGATAAACGGTATGAAGTATTTAATAAATTCGCTGTTTTCTTTAAAATTGCTTCTTGAAATTTTAATCCTATAAAAGTTTTTATAATTACTAAATCTTTTACCCAATCTTCAATCATATTACGATCAATTTCATTTATTACATTTCAAAATTTCTCAACCATTTCAGATATCTTTTCAGTAGCTTTATCAATAGCATCTGGATGCCTAGCTAAATACCATTTCTCCCATTCTGAAATAGATTTCCCTGTAAATTCTTGAATTAATTCACTCATTTGACCAACAACAGGAGGTCTAGTACCTTGAGCATTCTGATTTGCTAAATTAATAATTTGTGTTGAATATTTTGGGAATTCAATTGGTTTAGTACCTAGTAATTCTTTAATTTCAGAATTTTTAATTTTAACACGTGTTTTCATCTATATTCCCCTTTAATAAATGTTTCAAATTTTTGTTTATATTTAAAATCATATTTATCATCTAATCCACATAATTGATTCTTTATTAAATGGGCATTAATGAAAGTCCGATTTTTCATATATACATATGCCATTAAATTATTTTCTTTATCATATTTCATTTTATCATACTTTAAAAAAATCGGTCGTTTTAATATTTTATTCTCAAGAAATTTTATTGCATCTTTTTGTTTCTTTTCAAACGGTTTAACCCCAATTAATTTGATTATTAAATTATTTGAAAGTTTTATCAAATTTGGTTTGATAATTTTTTTTACATAAAAATATTCTTCACGTTTTGCACCGCTAATACCATCAGAAATATTAATTTTGGATCCAAATTTCATTTTATTTGGGTCGATTTTTTTATTAAACTTAATTGGATCATTAAAAATATATTTTAATTTCTGAATTTCTTTTTTCCAATTGATATTTAAATAATCTTGATGTTTTAAAACAAAATCATGATCATCAAAAAAAGTCTTTTCATTTACATTAAGTTTTTCTTTAATAATAGGAAGAAACTCCTCATTAAGTTCATATCCAATAGAATTCCGATTTGTCTTTATTGCTGCTAAGGATGTAGTTCCACTCCCTAAAAAAGGGTCTAAAACTGTATCACCTACAAAAGTAAACATTTCAATAGCTCTTTTAGGTAATTCTAAGGGAAACATAGCAATATGATTATTTTGTCGAACACCATTAAAATACCAATGTCCTAAAAAATATTTTCTCCATTTTTCCTTAGTTATTTTTGATTTCTCCTTTATTTTTTTACTTACTTTTGGAGCTTTACCAGATTTTTTAAAAATTAAAATAAATTCATAATCAATTTCGATAATGCCATTTCTAGGATATGGATAAGAACCCATTACCGTTGCGCCACCAGTTGTATTCATCGTAGTCTTTTTCTGCCAAATTATTGCACCCATATAATCGAAACCAATAGTTTCACAAAATTTAATAATTTCAGTTCTTATTGGTATTATTTTATAACGTCCATAATATACAGCCCGAGCAAATTGATCTCCAATATTTACCAATAATCTACAACCTGGGTGTAAAACACGAAAACACTCCAACCATACTAAATTAAGATTATTTATGTAATCCTCATATGAATCAAAATAACCTATTTGTTCATCAGAACCATAATCTTTCAATTGCCAATAAGGAGGTGAAGTTACAACTAAATGGACGGAAGAATCTTTAATATCATCCATTTTTCTTGAATCACCAATAATGCAAGTATGTCTTGTTTTCATTTAGACACCCGATATTAATTTAATATTTTTACGTTTTCCAATTTATCAAAAATTATCTAAATATTCAACTTTAACAAATATTGAATCCTTTCCTAATTTAATAGAAGATATATACTTAATAATTTATCAAGTTCTTATGTTTTATTATCCTGACAATGTACAACAGGTATTTCTGCCCAGCAGGTTGTATACTCAGGAGACTTCATTTCCCTTCTCATGGCCCAGGGATTGGTAAAACCAGCTGATGCTACTCTGATTTTATCCTTGCCCCAGACACTGTTTATACTGTCAATCACCTGCATCAATTTATTTCTTTTGTCAGTTAACTGTTCATCGGTAAACAAATTCTTCTGTATAGTATGAGAGGATATTAACTGAGTTAATAAAACTCCGCATTTTTTGTATTTATATCCTTCTCGGAATATCTGATCCCCCAGACTGGAAGCAACCTTTACTATTTCCATGGTATTATTACTGGGACCAGGAAGACGCATCTGTTTATAGTTTGCATACTGCGGTTCCTTTTTAAACGGATTTGTAGTCATAAAGACCATCACCATGGAAGCTGCTGAACCCTGCTTTCTTGCTTTTTCAGCAGAACGGGCAGCATACTCGGTAACCGCAGCATGCATTTCGCTCTTTTGCTCAACCGGCCTTCCAAAAGATTTTGAAGTGCAGATGGCTTTTTTAGGCGGAGGAGCTTGTTCCAGGGTAATGACCGGCTCACCTCCCAGTTCCAGCAAAAGTCTCTCCCCTACAACTGTCATATTCCCTTTAATCCATTTCCTGTCCGCATATTTAAACTGTTTTGCATTGTTAATACCATTTCTCCTCAGCATCCTGGCATATTGACGTCCTACTCCCCATACTTTTCCAATCTCAATTGACTCCAGAATTCTATCTATATCAGGATGCCGAACTATATTCATAACTCCTCTTTGAGCTTTTTCCTTCTTGGCCACTCTGTTGGCAATCTTAGCAAGAGTCTTGGTCTCAGCAATACCAATGGAAACAGGGACGCCTGTCCACTTAAACACGGTACGTTTGACCTTTTCTGCATATTTGTGATAATCAGTAATGGGTAAATTATCCAGACGAAGAAATGCCTCGTCTATGGAATATATTTCTATTCTGTCAGTAAACTGCTCCAGTGTCTGCATAACCCGACGGGACATATCTCCGTACAGAGCATAGTTTGAAGAACGCACTGCAATATCGTATTTTTTTATCACATCTCTGCACTTAAATAAAGGCATGCCCATGGCAATTCCTAATTTTTTCACCTCTTCGGAACGGGCAACCACACATCCGTCATTATTGGATAACACCACTGTAGGATGATTCTCCAGACAGGGATTAAATACCCGTTCACAGGACACGTAAAAATTATTACAATCGACCAGGGCAAATATGGGAGATGTTTGTTTCATGATTGTTCTACTTTTACGCTCATTCTGTAATTCCCACAAAAGACACTGAATTCACGAAATATAGATCAAATAAATTATTTAGTGAGTTTTGTGTATTTCGTGGGAGATATCTTTTTAGATTAAACTTATTATTGTTTTCCGATAAAAAGTACTTCATACTTTATGAATAACATAGGTCACAATACCCCAGATCATTAGTTCCATCTCACCGGATATTTCCATAGGATCAAAATCCGGATTCTCTGGTAATAAATAAAGTTTGCCTTTAATTTTAGCAATCTTTTTCACGGTTAGCTCTCCGTCCAGAGCTGCCACCACAATTTTATTATTAGCAGGCATTTCTCCTCTGTCCACAACCAGGATATCTCCATCATGGATTCCTGCATCCAGCATAGAATCTCCTTCAACTTCTACAAAAAATGTTGCAGCCGGCCGTTTAATAAGTAAATCGTTTAAATCAAGCTGTCTGGTGATATAGTCTTCAGCCGGAGATGGAAATCCTGCAGAAACCCGGGAGGAATAGAGTGGTATCTCCTGTTTGGTGCCTGTGGAAGCATAAAAAATTTTTTTTATGCGTAATTGACTTTTCTTGGACATATTTTTCCGTTTTGTTATAGCTGTTCAATAATATATTTTTTTCTCTCTAATAAAGAAAGTACACCTTCATCTCCCAATAAATGAGCTGTACCAGTAATAATCAAACTGTTCTTATCATCTTTTAATAAGGACTCAATTAAATCTAACCACCTTTTATTTCTTTCTATCAGAAATTTGTTGTATATACGGGGATAATCCCTAAAATTCTTAATCACCATTTCTGCCAACTGCTCAGCATCTCCTGTAACCCAGAGATTTATCATTTTATCCAATTCTTCTTCCAGCAAATCTATCTCATCCAGAGTTTGCTTGACAATGGCTTCCTGATCTTCACTATTTAACTCATCAAAAAGATCAATTTGAAAGTCAATTGTTTCCAGACTCAATATTTGTTTGCCGTTTTGTTTAGCCTTATTGAAAAAATGATAATCAATTCCATACGACGGATCAAAGCCTAACTGCTGAATTTTCATAGCCATAAGACTGATGGAAAAAAACCAGGGTTCAAACATATTAAATTGTGAAATATTTACACCTGCTTCACTGAGTATGCAAGCAGCTCGCTGATAAGTATCTGAATTTAATTTATCCTTTAAGGAGGTAGTATCCTTAGATATTGCTTTTACCATAATTTTCTGTTGAGCCTGAAAAGACTGACTGCTGTCAATATTAACTTCAAAGACCACTATCTGAGCATCATGATAGGCATCCTGAATAGCAGGGTCCAGAGGATAACACTCCTTCTTGAGCATATGAATTGATCCTAAAAAATAAACTGTATTGTTGTCTGTCTTTATTCTCCAGAGACAGTTTTTATCTTCTGCTGATGCAGAAACCTGAAATAAAAATGTCAGTACTAAAACTGCAGCATATATCTGGAATACAGATAATTTTTTGAATTTCATTATTTCTCCTTTATAGATTCTTTAAAGAATGGTGTAATCTATCTATTGCTTTTTCCAGCAGAAAACGTGGACATCCGAAATTCAAACGAATAAAATTCTTCTCTCCAAAGTCATATCCATCTGAAAAACCCAGCCCATACTGTTCAAAGAAGGCTGCCGGATTCTTCTTTTCAATCGCAGCAGCATTAATCCAGGCTAAATAGGTTCCCTGAGCAGGATACATATGCAAAAAGTTCATGCCTTTTATACTGGAATAAACATAATCATGATTTTTTTTCAGATAAGCCAATACCTCGGTCAGCCAGGTATGACCATATTTGTATGCTGCCAAAGCTGCTGTATATCCCATAAGATTTACATGAGGGACGATACCTTCCATTGCCTTTCTGAAAGACTGCCTCAGAGAAGAGTTTGGAATTACTGCAAATGAACACCCCAGTCCGGCAATATTATAGGTCTTACTGGGTGCCATCAGAGTGATAGTTCTGTCTGCAGCTTCGGAACTGAAAGCTGCAGTCGGCACATGCTGTGTAGTCTCATTTAGAATTATATCGCAGTGGATTTCATCAGAACAGATTATGATGTCATTTTCCACACAGAATTCAATAAAATCCGATAATTCTCTTCTGGAAAATATCCGTCCGGTGGGATTGTGAGGACTGCACAAAAGAAATAGTTTTGTCCGGGAAGTAACCTTTGAGCGGAGATCATCCATATCCATTATCCAGCTGTTCTGATCACTGATCATGAGAGAGGTCACTAAAGTGCGGTTCATATTATCAGGTGCAGTTAAAAAAGGAGGATAGGCCGGAGTAACAGTCATCACCTCATCTCCCTCACTGCCTACTGCCCGGCAGGCTATATTAATCCCGCTCACCAGACCCGGCAGCCATACCAGCCAGTCTTTTTTTATGTGCCATCCGTATTTCTGCTTTAACCGGGATATCACCACTTCATACAATTCTTCAGGTGGAAGTGTATATCCATATATCCCATGCTCACTTCTCTGTTTCAAGGCTTCTATCACAACATCAGGTGATTTGAAATCCATATCCGCTACCCAGAGAGGAATAATATCTTTCCCTTTATATGTATCCCATTTTAAACTTGCAGTCCGATTCCTGTCAATAAAAGCATCAAAATTGTAATTTTTCATAGTGCGAACAGTAATCCATTCAATTTTTTTTGATTAAACAGAAGTTATTAATCCCATAACTTCTGTTTTCTCCACTTACGGCAACCTCATAAATTATATTAATTAATTCTATTTAGTGAAATTCGTGTAATTAGTGTAATTAGTGGACTCTTTTTAGTTTTTCCAGGTCAAAAAAACTCATCACCGGTCCAGCCCATGATTAACCACCATAATCTTTAATTCTGTCATTTCCTCTAATGCATACTTGACACCTTCCCGTCCGAATCCGGACTCCTTTACTCCTCCATAGGGCATGGAATCAACTCTGAAAGTAGGCACGTCATTGATTATCACACCTCCCACTTCTATGGTATTAAAAGCACGGAAGGCCTTGTCAATATCTCTGGTAAACACTCCTGCCTGCAGACCAAAAACAGAATCGTTTACTTTATCAAGCGCATCCTCAAAAGATGTATACTTTTCCATAACTACCACCGGAGCAAAAACTTCAGCGCTGCAAACCCGGGCCTCAGCAGGTACATTGGTCAATACTGTGGGCGCGAACATATTTCCATCCCGTTCCCCACCGGTGAGGATTTTTCCTCCCTTATCGGTTGCCTCTTTTACCCATTCTTCAGTTCGTATAGCTGCACCCTCATCAATCATAGGACCTATATCCGTTTTTTCGGAAAGAGGATCTCCCAGGATGAGTTTCTTTACTTCCCGGAGAAAGGATTCAGTGAACTCATCAAAAATCTTCTCATGTACAAAGATCCGCTGTACTGAAATACATACCTGCCCGGAAAAAGCAAAACCTCCCAGAATAGAGCGCTGCACCGCTGTTTTAATATCACAATCCGGCTCTATTACGACTGCTGCGTTTCCCCCCAGCTCAAGACAGACTTTCTTTTTTCCTGCCTCGGATTTAAGATTCCATCCTACCTCCGCACTGCCGGTAAAGGTGATCATTTTAATCCGTGGATCTGTAACCAGTTTATCAGCTGTCTGTGAAGAACAGGGAATAACATTCAAAAAACCCGGCAGGATATCATTCTCCAGAAAAATCTCCCCCAGAGTCAGGGCTGAGAGCGGTGTTGCTGTGGCAGGTTTAATAGAGATGGTATTGCCCGCTGCTAAAGCAGGTGCAACTTTATGACACACCAGATTAAGAGGAAAATTAAAGGGAGTAATTCCGGCAATCGGTCCTACAGGAAACCGGCGTACAATACCCAGACGATCTCCTGCTTTTTCAGTTATGTCCAGGGGCACAGTTTCTCCTACTATACGGGTTGCCTCTTCAGAGGCAATGCTGAGAGTGCTGACTGCTCTTTGCACCTCTGCTTTAGCGAATTTTATTGGTTTTCCTGACTCCCGGCAGAGTAGGGCTGCCAGCTCCTCTTTTCTTTTATCAATAGTGGATGCTGCGGAAGCAAGAAGCTGGGATCGCTTATAAGTTGGAAATTTTCTGCTCTTCTGAAAGCCGCGGACTGACGATTCAATGGATCTTTCCACCTCAGAATCCCCGGGCCGGAAAACAACACCAATAACTTCACTTTTGTAAGGGTTTTTCACTTCCAGAACCTCTCCCGAGGTACAATGTTCTCCGTCAATAATAAATGAATACTTATCTGACATAACACCCCCTAAAAATAATATGTATTAAAGGTAAAAATAAAAAACTCCTGATATCTTGGGTCCGCTGAAGTCATCTACACCAGCCAACTTTTTATTAAATGTGACATAAAGATAGGTACAGGAGATTCCCATTCCAAAAAAACTGGTAAAAGCAATATCAAAACCAGCGCCCAGATCACAACCCCACCCTGCTCTGGCCTTGGTTATGCTGGAACCCAAAGGCCTGATTTCATTCTCAACCCCCCAATAAACACCCCCACCATAAATCACATAGGCAGATAAAAAGGAATCCGGAACCAGCCAGTATTTTATATCTACTCTTACCGGATGGATTATCAAAGAATGTACTTGTTCAATTTTTTCCACATCCCGGAGAGACCAGTAAGCAGCTGAAAGTTCAACCCCCAAATTTTTGACAACGGGCATATAAAAAGATACTCCCATATAGGGAGTGGCTCCGGCTTTGCCAAAGGTATCAAAACTTGGTTCATTATTAATGGTATTGGGCTGCCAGTTTCCGATTTCCAGAGATAAAGATTTTCTTTTAGGTATTATGCTGTTCTGAGCAGATGCACTGTCTGTCAGAATAATACTCATCAGAATGGTAAAAATGCATACATTAAATGTGAAAAAATATTTTTTTAATGTGTAGATTATTGATCTCATATAAATATATTCCGATATTGCCCTATTGCTGCTGTGTTCCTGCAGGTTTAAATCCAATATTTTTCCCCTGATTTCCGGCAGCTTTAATTTCACCATGTTGCTTTTCGAATTTTTCTATATTATCATTCAATGCCTTGGAGAATGACTTGATATGCTGGGGTGTCATTATTATACGGGAATAAACCTTGGCCTTAGGTACACCAGGCACCATACGGGTAAAATCCATAACAAATTCTGCAGGGGAATGGCTTATCAACACTAAATTAGAATAAATTCCCTCAGCTTCCTTATCACCCAGTTCAACATTAACCTGCTGTCTGCCTTTATTTTGATCCATAGAATGTATCCTTTCTTTTCTTTAAAATTTTACATGTTAATCTATTATAATCAATCGAATTATTAAAGTCAAGTGGGCAATTTTACTCCTTTGGTAACGTATTAAAGTGTTAAACTCTGTTTCACTCCTTCTGGTGGATCGGTCCAAAAAGAAAAAAATAACCACAGAATTCACAGAGTAAAAGATGAGGATACAGATGTAATATATTATTTATATTTATTTTGTGATCTTGTGTTTTCATTATTTTTGGATTTTTTGGTCAGCCCCAGGGTTAAGGCAACATTTCCCGAAGAACTTGTCCTGAATGAAGAGGATTCAAAACCTTCGGGAGGTTGGCTAATTAATTACTGCATGAGATTCTGGAACAATACTGAACCAAGTTCAGCACAAGGCTCAGCATGACATATTTAAAATAAGATTCAATATAATACAGAATGGGGTTGTCATCCTGAATTCATTTCAGGATCTCGGGGGAGGGTTTCTGAGTTCCACAGGAAAATCCTAATCCTGTGGCCATAAATAACCTCCGATAATTTTCATACTCCCCTCAATATAAAAAATAAGACTCACACCACCCGCAACGCCACCTCATCCGCAAAAAGCATCCCCTGGGGAGTTAACGTAAGTACATTTTCATCATGAACTACCAATCCCTTCTGCACAAAACCCTCAACTTCAGACAGATCGATATTGTTTTTCCTGATGTCAATCCCCTCTTTTCTCCGCAGCCCCACTGCAATACGTTCTGTTCGTATCTGTTCTGAAGACAGCACTTCTTCTTCCTCAACCGGGAGAAAAGATTGGGAAAGTCGTGAAATATACTCTCTGACATCAGAAACATTCCTGAACCGCTTATTTTCTCTGAAAGAATGAGCAGACGGGCCCAGCCCCAGATAGGATTGTCCATTCCAGTATCCCTCATTATGTCTGCACCGGTATCCCGGCAAGGCATAATTGGAAATTTCATAATGCTCATATCCGCTTTCTACTAACATATCATCTGCATACAGAAACATTTCAGCTACCATTTCCTCCTGAGGAGCCGGGATATCTCCTTTGATTATCTTTCTGCCCAGAGGCGTTTTAGAACTCCAGGTTAAACTGTACGCTGAAATATGTTTTGGCTGTAAAGAAAAAGATTCAGATAAGGTGTATTTCCAGTCCTGAAGATTCTGTCCGGGAAGACCAAAAATAAGATCAAGACTGAAATTCTCTAAACCGGCTTTCCGGACAGAGGAACATATGGTTTTAATTTCATCAGGATTGTGGATCCGTTTCATTACGGCCAGCTCATTCTTTTTAAAAGACTGAGCCCCGATACTGATCCGGTTAATACCAATCTCTCTGTAAGCAGAGAGATCTTTCAGGGAGGTATTTCCGGGATTCATCTCAATGGTTATTTCCGAAGATTCACTGATGTTGAAGACATTATACAAATGATGTAATATATCTTTAATCTGTCCGATTTTAAGAAGGGAAGGAGTACCTCCCCCCAAATAAATTGTATCGATTGTTTTATTGCTGGTGAAAAAATCAGAATAAAGCCGAATCTCGGTTTTCAGAGCCTGAACATATTCTGAAACCAGTTTTTCGGAATAAACAATGGAATAAAAATCACAGTAGCTGCATTTAGACTGACAAAAAGGAAAGTGTAGGTATATTCCTTCCATTATCCCTTTATCTGATGAGTTTCAGGATCCTGCCCCAGCGAATTTTTTTAAAAATCCTGTACAGAGGAACATCTTTGTTCCAGGAAAAATATATTATCAACCCTTCTCCCACCACATATCTTTCCGGAAGAAATCCCCAGTATCTGCTGTCAAGACTGTTGTCCCGGTTGTCGCCCATCATAAAATAGTGACGATTTTCCACTTCATATACCACTTGATTAACAGGTGTACCATTTACAAGAAATGATTCCGGCGGATAAACCTGAATTGCTCTCTGCCATCGATTTTGATTGTCAACAGTTAACGCTATTGATTCCCCTTTATAGGAGATCTCCAGCTTATTCCCTTCGTACACCATAAGCTGAAACCGTTCAAACCATTCATCTTTATTTGACTGGGTAAAATGAAAAGTATCCCCTTTTGCCGGAACCCGCACCGGGCCATAAAAATCAATATTACCTGCTCCCGGAGGAAAAATTTCCGGTTGAATAAAATCTTCCGGAGCAGTTTGATAATTGATAAATTTGGATTCAGGAGGATTCGGGAATTTTTCCCCATTAATATATAAAACTTTGTCACGGATCAAAATAGTATCCCCACTCACCCCCACGCATCTTTTGATATAATTCAACTGGGAATCCTGAGGATATTTAAAAATAACCACATCTCCTTTTTTCGGTTTTCTGAATCCCGGAGTGCGAAAAAATGGAATACTGAAACCAACTCTGGTAGTTGGTATTCCAATCCAGTCCGGAGAACGAATCCCATAGACAAACTTGTTAGCCAGTAAAAAATCTCCTATCAAAAGTGTATCCTCCATAGAACCAGTAGGAATACGAAAAGGATAGATTACCAGTGCCCGTATTACCAAAGCTACTACTACTGCAAAAACAAGTGATTCAAAAAACTCTCTGACAGATCCCTTTTTCTCTTGAGTTGATTTTCTTTTTTTCAGATCCTTACTATTACTGTTTGTTTCTTTTCCCATAATTACCTCTATTTACTATTTTATCTGTAAAACAGCCAAAAATGCTTCCTGGGGAATTTCTATCTTCCCCAGATTCTTCATCCGCTTCTTGCCCTCTTTCTGTTTTTCCAAAAGTTTCCGCTTTCTGCTAATATCCCCGCCATAACATTTGGCTGTAACGTTTTTTCTTAAAGCCTTAACTGTATCCCGGGCAATAATTTTACTGCCGATTGCAGCCTGAATTGCTACCTCAAACATTTGCCGGGGGATGAGCTCCCGCAATTTTCCGGTTAATTTCTTCCCCCAGGTATATGCTTTCTCTTTATGAACAATCATGGATAACGCATCCACTGGTTCAAAATTTATTAAAATATCCACTCGTACCATATCTGATTCTCTGAATCCAGTCACCTCATAGTCAAAAGAAGCATACCCCTTAGAAATACTTTTCAGCTTATCATAAAAATCAAAGATGATTTCTGAAAGGGGTAAATCATAAGTAAGTGTTACCCGTTGAGAATCAAGATAAATAGTATTTTTATAAACACCTCTTCTTTGCTGGGCTAATTGCATAATATTTCCCTGGAAATCAGCTGGTACAATTATTTGTCCGGCAATAAAAGGTTCTTCCACTTTTTCTATAGTATGATTTGCAGGGAACTGAGCAGGATTATCAATTAAAACTTTTTCTCCATTATTTAAAGTAATACGGTATTCAACATTGGGGATAGTGGTAATTAAATTCTGGTCATATTCTCTCTCCAGTCTTTCCTGTATTATTTCCATATGAAGAAGTCCCAGATATCCTACTCTAAAACCGAATCCCAGAGCTTCTGAATTTTCGGGCTCAACAATTAAAGAAGCATCATTGAGCTGCAACCGATCCAGACTGTTCCGCAAATCTTCCAGATCCTCTGCAGAAGCAGGGAACATCCCCGAAAACACCATCGGTTTACATTTCTTAAATCCGGGAAGCGGTTCTGGATGAGGATTATCAGCTAACATTATGGTATCCCCCACTCTGGCATCTTTTAAATTCTTCACATTAGCAATCAGATAGCCTACTTCTCCGGTTTTAAAATTTTCAGTTGGTTGGCGATGTAAACGAAGTAATCCGAGCTCCTCAGCAGTAAATTCCTTTCCATTGGAAAAAAATGTAATTGTATCCCCCTTTTTTAAACAACCATCAATAATTTTAATATAGGTTATAACTCCTCTATAGTAATCATAGACAGAATCAAAAATCAAGGCCCGCAGAGGCGCTTTACTGTCTCCCCTGGGAGCAGAAATCTTTTCAATAATAGTATCAAGTAATTTCTTGATACCCCGGCCTTCCTTAGCACTTACCAGGAGAATTTCTTCATCAGAAACTCCCATAAGTTCTTTTAATTGTTCTCTGGTTTCATCTATTTGAGCCCCGGGGAGATCAATTTTATTTATAACCGGGATCATGGTAAGATCATTCTCCATAGCCAGGTATATATTGCTCACCGTCTGGGCTTCAATTCCCTGGCTTGCATCAACAACCACCAAAGCCCCTTCACAGGCAGCCAGACTGCGGGATACTTCATAGGAAAAATCCACATGTCCGGGGGTGTCTATAAGATTCAGGGTATATTTTTCCCTATCGGAATGAGTATAATACATAGTAATGGCATGAGATTTTATGGTAATACCTCTTTCCCGCTCCAAATCCATATCATCAAGAACCTGATCCATCATGGTTTGAGGAGATACAGTATGGGTATGCTCCAGGAGACGGTCTGCCAGAGTAGACTTGCCATGATCAATATGAGCAATGATACTAAAATTTCGTATATTATTCTTCCACATAGTTCGATAATATAATCAATCTATAACTAAGAGTCAATGAGTTAAAAAATTAAACTTGACTATTTTTTATTTATTCAGTATATTTTTTTTGTTTAGGGAGCAATTCATTTTACTTCCCCAGTTTAACTATTTCAGGTGAATAATTAACCTATGTAAACTGACAGGTAAGTTATTGAATGTGTATTTTGTGTAAAAATCTATTATTTAGAGTGATATATGATTTTATCAAAAGTTTCTCTTCATGGATTTAAATCCTTTGCCAAAAAAATTGACCTGCATTTTGACGGAGAACTGACTGCTGTAGTCGGCCCTAACGGATGCGGTAAAACTAATATTGTAGATGCTATTCGCTGGGGGCTGGGAGAGCAGAAGCATTCTATTCTCCGCACTGATCGAATGGAGGACATTATTTTCAGTGGTGCTCAATCTGCCAAACCTCTGGGCATGGCCGAAGTTTCTATCACTTTTGATAATTCCAGAGGAATAATGCCCATAGACTACAATGAAGTGGTGATCACCAGAAGATTATTCCGCTCTGGTGAAAGTGAATATCTTCTTAATAAGTCCCCTGTCCGGCTGAAAGACATCAACAACCTGCTCATGGATACCGGAATTGGTGCTGATTGCTATTCAGTAATTGAATTAAAGATGATCGAAGATATCCTCAGCGATAAAGCTGAGGATCGAAGAAAACTTCTGGAAGAGGCTGCAGGAGTAACCAAATATAAATACAGAATCAAATCCGCAGAGAAAAAATTAGATGCAACTCAGAATGACCTCCTGCGGGTAAATGATATCATTCAGGAAGTTGCACGTAATGAGAGATCTCTGAAAAGACAGGTTCAGCGGGCAAGAAGATACAAAAAATTACAGGAAGAAAAAAAAGAGCTGGAACTGAAAATCAGTCGTAAAATTCTGTTCGATTATCAGGAGCAAATCAAACCTTTAAGAATAAAATTAGACACACTGAAAAAATCCAAAGAGGGAAGAACAGTAGAAATTTCAAAAGAAGAAGCTGATCTGGAAACCCTGAGATTAAAACTAACTGAAAACGAAAAATATGTGATTGAGTGTAGAAATGCGTTAAACAACATTATTGAAAAAATTCATCATCAGGAAAGTGATATAAAAGTAAGTAAAGAAAAAATTTCTTCTTTAAAGAGCAGAGTTCAGAGAGCTGAACATGAAATAGTAAATTTAAAACAAAGATACAAAGATCAAAAAGAACATCTGGAATATACCAGACATGAGCGGGAATCTTTTCAGGTTAAAATTACCAGTTCCGGAAGAATTTTTAATAATAAAAAGAAAGAACTGGAAGTATTTCAGCAAAATCTGAACCTCAAACGACTGGACTTGAATGCCAAGAAAAAAGAGATAATTGAATGCCTTGAAAAAATAAACAGTCTCAGCAATGAAGAATCTGCCTCCCGGACAAAAATTGATAATAATCAAGGAAGACTGGAAAGACTGGATGAAGAGGATTCCCGGGTGCGAATATCACTTAATGAGGCCCAAACTTCAGAAAAGAATTTAACCTCATCTCTGAATGAACTGAACAATAAAAAAAACAAACTGACCAGTTCTCTTGAAAAAATAACTGATAAAGAACAGAACCTTAATAATCAGCTAACAGAGCTAAAAGAAGAAACCTATAAAACCCAAAACGATTGTGAATTATTAAACGGCAGACTTGATTTTTTAAATAATGTTATTGAGAACAGAGAAGGCATCACTAATGGTGCCAAACTTCTTATTAAACAAAAGCCAAACGGTTTAACCGGTACTTTGGCAGATCAAATCACAACAGAATCAAAATTCAGAAAATCAATTGAAATAGGACTGGGAGAAACTGCAGGATATTTAATCTTTGATACCACTTCACATGCATTCCAGTCTTTAGAAATGCTGAACCATCATGGAGGCGGGAGAGTTGTTTTAGTCAGTTTGGATAGATTTTCTCAATCAGCTTCTTTTCCCCAGGATGTATCATTACCGGATAAAGCAAAAATCTTTGGCTGGGCAAATGAATTAGTAGATTATAAAAAAAATCTTTTACCAGTAGTAAACTATTTATTAAGTGATCTTTTAATAGCAGACAGCCTTGAAGATGCCAGAAAGGTAATAGAATCTAACCCGGGAGCCTGGTTTAAAGTAGCTACTCTTAAAGGAGAACTGATAACTTCCTGGGGCACAATTCATGTCAGCGACAAACAGGATAAAGATACAGGATTAATTGGACGCAAACAACGCTTGCAGGAATTAGAAGAGCAATGCAAAAAGCTTAAAGAAAAAATTAAAACCAATAATAATAAAATCTCTGAAGTGCAAGAAACCAAACTAAAGACAGAAAAAGAAAAAAATAGAATTGAAACTTCTATCTCTGAGCTTCAAGAAAAAATTTCAACAATTACTAATAATTTAACAAAAATACAGTTTGAAAAAGAGAAAGCAGAAGAAACCCTTAACCATAATATAAAAGACAGACAGAATCGCTTAGAGGAAATCAGCAAAGCGGAAAAAGAAATTGATACTTTACGTCCTCGTATGGAAAAATTTGCTGAAATCAAGGAACAGGTAGAAAATGACACCAATAAAATTCAAAAAGAAGTTGACGATCTTGAGAAGCAGGAACAGACTATGGAAGATGAAGTACACCGTTTAAATCTTTCAGTTGTGAGGTTGAAAGGTGAAGCCCGGAATCTTGATCTGGAAATTGAACGATCCGAGAAGCTGATACAGGATATAGAGTTAAATATCAATGAAAGAGATCAGGAAATAAAAGATTCAAATACATCAATGACGGAAATAAAAAAACTAATTACAGAAAATGAACAAACCGTTGTAAAACATTATACTGAAAAAGAAGAAACAGAAAAAAAACTTTCTGAAGCTGAAGAAAAATATCAAAAAATTAAAAAAGAGCTGGATATGCATGAAGCTGAAGTAAGAAAAGTCAGAAAAACCAGAGAACAGACATCTGAACAAATCCACAATCTGGAGATGGAAACTTCAGAATTGGAACATCAGGAGCTTACCTTAAAAGAAAAAATCAGAGAGAATTATCAGACTGATTTGGAAAAAATACCCCTGCCTGAAGAAATCGATTTTCAAAAAAGTCAGGAACAGATTGATACAATAAAACAAAAGCTGACAAATCTCGGTAACGTTAACCTTATGGCAATTGAAGAATACGAAAAAGAAACCGAGCGACTTAATTTTCTTAACCAGCAGCGGGATGATCTTTTATCTGCAAAAGATACCTTAAATGACACAATTAAAAAAATAAACCTCACTGCCAGAAAACGGTTTAAAGATGTTTTTGTTGAGGTAAGAAAAAATTTCCGTAATACTTTTACACATTTTTTTGAAGGAGGTGAAGCTGACCTTCGTATTCCAGAAGGAGAAGATCCTCTGGAAGCTCAGATTGAAATAATAGCCAGACCTGCAGGCAAGCATTTCAGAGATTTAAGCCTCCTGTCCGGGGGAGAAAGAGCATTAACCGCAATATCTCTTCTTTTTGCGCTTTATCTGATAAAACCCAGTCCCTTCTGTATTCTGGATGAAATTGATGCCCCCCTTGATGATTTAAATATCAATAGATTTATCAATGCCCTGAAAGAATTTGCCAAAAGAGTGCAATTCATTATTGTTACCCACAATAAAATAACCATGGAAGCAGCTAAAGCATTGTATGGGGTGACCATGGAAGAAAAAGGTGTTTCCAAGATTGTTTCCGTGAAGTTTGATGATAATGGGAAGTAAAATAACTCATAAAAAGTTTAACCTGATCCATGAAATTTATATGATATTGTATCAGTTTATACACCACATTCCTCACCCCACTTGTATACACATCTTCTATAGAACCCTTTATATCTTCTGTGGCTACAGAACTGATGTTTCCGGATTCTACATTTATCAATCTGAGAGAAATTGAATATACCTCTCCTATCCTGTTGATGCTTCCGCCAACAATATATTCCATATTCAGAAGTTTTCCGGCCTGCACCAGTTTTTCATCCGAAGTGGCGCCGGCCTGCTGAAACCCCTGTTCCCTTAAAATCTCTTTCATTTTCTCCCGTTCCAGCACATTGTATTTATAGGTATTAAACAATGCCGATCGCAGACGGGAAGACAAGGCCAGAGCATCTTCCTCGGATACACCCTGAGCATTTAAGGTTGACACTGCAATATTGATTTTCACATCATCTTCTTCTGTCCCGGCTTCTTTTCTCTGTCTGATACAATCCGGATCATTTTGGGCAAGATTGTAAATCTCCGGACTGATGCCGAGATAGACATATTTATCATCATAGTACCCATCCCGATAAATTTTTAATTTAACTTTTGCCCCAAATTCCTGCTGATAAAGTATTTTTGAAGAAAATTTCGCTACAGAAACAGTATCCAATGAAATCCCGTTTATTTCCATCATCACATCCCCAGGTTTTAATCCTGCCAAATATCCAGGCCCGTTTTTTCTGACACTTAATATTTTTATTCCATTCTGTGCATTTTTGATTCTTAGACCAAGTGTGTTTCTATTGCCGAAAACTTTATAAGCTTCTTCCAATCTGCCCTGGGAAACATGACAATATCCCAGCATAATTTTAATAACACTCTCTTGCTGCTCTTTTTTAGTCCTGCCCGCCAAGTTCAACAGGATATCTCTTGCTTTGTCATAATCATCAAGATCCATATAGACATTACACAAACCTAAATAACTGTTAATTATAGGGTTGATCAGAATGGAACTTTTAAATTCCTCTATAGCATCATAATACATCTGTAGATTAAAATAAGTCCAACCGAGAGAATTATGTGGTCTCCATGAATTTGAATTTTCAGGATGAAGTTTAGCATATTTTAAATAGTACTGAAGAGAATTTTCATAATCCTCCAGGGCATCATAACATCTGCCTAATCCCTGATAATTACCATAGGATTCTTTTATTTTATTGGATTTATTAAAATTAGTGATGGCATCCTGATATTTACCAAGATAATAATAGGTCCAGCCCAGCTGATTGTAGGGATAATAACTATTTGAGGCCAGTTCCTGATATTTCAAAAAATTAGTTAAAGCCTCTTCGTATTTCCCTGATTTGTAGTACTCTTTTCCTTTGTCTTTAAAATGATCTGCATCTTGAGAAATCACCTGGTATGGTCTAAAAAAACTCAATAATACAATAAAAATGACAATGCGTCTCATGGTAACTCCTTAGATAATTATATTAATCATCTTTTCTATAAGTCGATGCTCGATCATTAATGGTCCTCTTGGTTTCATTATTTCTCCTTAAATTATAAATAATACGCCTTCAAAACATACTGATGCATCATTCTTTGGGTATTAAAAAATGACCCGTTCAGTGCAATGGCATGACACATTATGTTAATGAATCGATCTCGTTCATTATAGTACATAGGGATGATGGTCTTTTCAAGTTTTTTATAAAGAGATTCAGCATCTTTTATACGATCATCATTTCTTTTTACTCCGTGTTTATCTTCACCAATAGCCCATCCGGTTACTCCTTCAATGCACCCTTCTACCCACCATCCGTCCAATATACTGAGTGACGGGATCCCATTGAGAGCTGCCTTCATCCCGCTTGTACCCGAAGCTTCCAAAGGTGGAATAGGTGTGTTAAGCCAAAGATCTACACCGGATGTAAGTAACTTACCCAATGATATATCATAGTTTGGCAGATAAATAATTTTAATGGTATCTTTCAAAGATTCCCTGGCCTGAAAGATACGGTGAATCATCTCTTTGCCGGCTTGATCCTGAGGATGTGCTTTTCCTGAGAAAAACAATTGAAGGGGACCGGCTTTAGAAGCTATTTCTTTTAGTCTTTCTATATCCTGAAAAATAAGATCCGCCCTTTTATAGGTTGCGACCCTTCGGGCAAAGCCAATGGTAAGAATATCAAGCTCAACACCTGCATTAGTTTCCTGGTTAACATATTGAATCAACTGATTTTTGGCTTTAATATGAGCATCCCATACTTCTTCTTTTGGTATACTCAGCGTATACCGCAGGCTGAAGTTATCCTCACCCCAGCCGGGTATATATTTATCAAATAATTCCTGAAAAGATTCAGAAGTCCACCTTAAAGCATTTACACCATTGGTGATGGAGTCTATCATGTAGTGATTGAACATCTCCTGAGAAACTTCCTGGTGTTTCTTGGCCACACCGTTCACATAGTGACTGAGGCTCAAAGCCAGCTGGGTCATATTCAAGACACCATTTGAATTTATATTTTCTTCCAAGTCAAATATTTTATGATAACCCAAAACCTGGTTAACCAGATCCATAGTGAACTTATCATGACCAGCAGGTACGGGAGTATGGGTAGTAAACACACATTTCTTTCTGACTGTATCAAGCATATCCGGAGAAATAATATCTTGTCCTGCGGCTTCCATCTCTTCATTTATCAGCTCCAGGGTAAGAAAACTCGCATGACCTTCATTCATGTGAAAGCTTTTCAAAGTATTGTACTTCATTGCACGAAGTATTCGAACCCCACCGATTCCAAGAATAATTTCCTGGCATAATCGATAATGATTATTACCGCCGTACAAATAATGGGTCAATGTTCTGTCCCATTCCGCATTCTTCTCCAGATCTGTGTCCAAAAGATAGACAGGTACTGTAAACCCACTTGATCCCTTGACCTCATATTTCCAGGCACGTATAAACACTTCTCTGTCTTCTATGGTTAATGAAATCTTTGGTGACATTTCTTCAACATAATCTTCAATTTTCCACTCCACCGGTTCTTCTGTCTGCCATCCTGTCTTATCAAGTTTCTGATAAAAATATCCTTTTCGGTGAAGCAATGTGACTGCAACCATAGGCACCCTTAAATTTGCAGCAGAACGGATAGTATCCCCTGCCAAAATGCCGAGTCCCCCGCTGTAGGTCGGCATACCTTCTTCCAAAGCAATTTCCATTGAGAAATAAGCAATAGAACGATCAACTTCCATATTTTTCCTCCTTAACTCTTTACTTTTTGTACGACTTTTTGATAAATAGCTTCATATTCCGGCACGCGTACTGACCATCATTATTCTTAGCCATGATGTTTTTAATTAATTGTTGCCATTCATTCTTTAACCTGAATTTTTCTAAAGCATTTTCAATTGCTTTTACCATTATTTTTAATTTTATGATTTTTTTCTGTCTGATGAGTCTTCTTTTAATATAGATTTTATACCATTTATTGGAATAATCACCCAATCCGGTCGATTATTAAGTTCATACCCAATTTCATAAATAATCTTATCCAGTAAAAAAACATCCAATAGGGTCTCTAATTGTTCTTTCTCCCCGGGGATGATAGGAGAATTTGCAACCGCTTCCAAATAAGCCTGCAAAAAAACACCACTTACGTAATGATACCAAGGTTGAATCCATTGTTGCAATAATTGAAATTCTTTTGGGCTGATAGTTGCTCTTAGAAAAAGCTTGTTGTAAACTGCATAATGAAATGATCGGATCATACCCGCTACATCCCGGAAACATGAATATTTTAATCTCCTTTCAGAAAGGGGTTTCATAGGTTCACCTTCAAAATCAATAATCACAAAATCCTTTCCCGTAAAGAGAACCTGTCCAAGGTGGTAATCACCATGAATCCGGATCTTTAATCCTGTAATTTTGCCTTTCATCAGTTTTTTAAAACGATTCAGAATATTTTGTCTGGATTTTAATATATTTTCTACTTCAACCCGTACATGATCAGGAAGATTTTTTAAATATTTTTTCAGACTCTCCAGACCAAGTACTGCCCGGCTTCGGAGGGCCTGGTAAAGCGAACGTTGATAAAGCTTAGAGAAAGGTTCAGGTATAAAATCCGGATTTTCTGTCAATTTTGAGAGTGAAATATGCATTTCTCCTGTTCTTAAACCCAGTAGTCGGGCTCGTTCAAGGAAAGCTGCATCCACAAGTTCCTGAACATATTCTGGTATCTGAGCAATTTCAACATCGAGAACAGAAAGTGATCCGATCTCAAACTCATTTATGTCCTTTTTCATAGAAAGGACGCGATCAAAGTATTGATTAACTGCATCCAACGTCATGGCCCATGCATCACCTTCATTATATACAAATTCCTGTAAAAGACCTATCACTGTTGATTCTGATTTTTCGGAACAGTATTCCAGATTCCCTGCAAAAGCCGGAACATTATGGAAATATGTTTTCTCAGTCAGGTACTTTACTATTTCAGGATCCGGATTCTTTCCTCTCTCGATGCGGCGGTAATATTTTAGAAAAAAATTTTCTCCATAAAGAATAGATGAATTACTTTGTTCAGTTTGTATTACTTTTCCGGTTAATTGAGAATTATTTGTTTTTCTCCACTGTTTAATTATTTTCCCCTGGCGTGCTGTGAGTTCACCATTTAAGCCTTTCAGTTTATATCTTTTAAAAAACAGCTGGAATATTTTGTTACGAAATGCTTCATTGTATATGGCATCATAAAGAATGCCCTCCTGGTCCTTAGTGATAAGTCTGGTAATAACACTTTGAGGAAATTCTTCCATATACATTTTTGCATCTTCGTAAGGTAAAAAAGAAACCGGCATTGAATACCAGTCCGAAGGACCAGTGGCATAGTCAATTTCTAAAAAGATTATATAAAACATTTCTTTATCAGAAGAGACCGGTATTCGTTCATTTATGGTGACTTTACGGATATTTCGTGCTTTTCCGCCGAACCATCGCCGGCTTTTAAGATATCTTGGAAGAACATCTTTTTCAAGTTTTCTTTTTGCTTTTTTCCCGAAAAGAGCAAACCACTTTTCATTAATTATTACATCGGGAATTTTCTTCTCCTCCTGTATACTGGTTTTCTCCTCTTCTATTAAAAACCAGTAATGCCCATAAGAACCTAAAGTGATGAAATAGGGCTTTTCACCAATAGGAGGAAATTGATTTTGACTGAATAATTCTCTGGGAACTGAACCGGCATATTCAGATAGTTCCAGATCAACGAATTGGGTAACTCTTGAGAGATTGATTACAACAAGAATTTTTTCATCCTTATACTGACGAATAAATGCAAGTACTTTAGAATTTCCCGGAAAAAGAAATGTAAGCTCTCCTCTGCTGAAAGCAGGATAGTGTTTTCTCATGGCAATAACATGTTTCATCCACCATAATAAGGATGAAGTATTTCGTTCCTGATTTTCAACATTCAGAGTCTCAAAGTGATATTCAGGATCAAAAATTACCGGCAGATAGAGTTTCTGGGGATTAGTACGGGAAAATCCGGCATTACGGTCACTGCTCCATTGCATAGGTGTTCTTACCCCATCACGGTCCCCCAGATAATAATTATCTCCCATACCAATTTCGTCGCCATAGTAGATAATCGGAGTTCCCGGGAGTGAAAAAAGTATAATATTCATCAGCTCAATCTTTTTACGGTCATTATCCAGCAAAGGAGCCAGTCGGCGCCGGATACCCAGATTGATTCGGGAACGGGGATCATCAGCATACACCCGATACATATAGTCTCTTTCCTCATCAGTTACCATTTCAAGTGTCAATTCGTCATGATTGCGTAAAAACATAGCCCATTGACACTTCTCGGGTATCTGCGGTGTCTGTTCAAGAATATCAATAATAGGAAACCGGTCTTCCATTCTGAGGGCCATGAATAATCTGGGCATTACCGGAAAATGGAAGGCCATATGACACTCATCGCCATTGCCTAAATAATCGGCCGCATCTTCAGGCCATTGATTTGCTTCAGCTATCAGCATCCGGTCTTTAAATTTCCTGTCGATATGTGCTCTCAGCTTCTTTAGTATACTGTGGGTTTCAGGAAGATTTTCACAATTCGTACCTTCACGTTCAATAAGATACGGAACAGCATCTAACCGCATACCGTCCACTCCCATAGAAAACCAGTAATCCATAATCCTTTTTATTTCTTTGATCACTCTGGGATTATCATAATTCAAATCAGGCTGATGAGAATAAAATCTATGCCAGTAATACGCTTTAGCCTCAGGATCCCAGGACCAGTTGGATGTTTCAAAATCCTGAAAAATGATACGTGTTTCCTTGTATTTATCCGGGGTATCACTCCAGACATAAAAGTTTCTGAACACAGAACCAGATTTTAATCTTCTGGCCCGCCTAAACCAGGGATGCTGATCTGAGGTATGGTTTATTACAAGTTCTATAATGATTTTGATACTGCGGTTATGAGCTTCTTTTAAAAGCTTCCGGAAATTTCTCAAAGTGCCGTAATCAGGATTAACAGTAAAATAATCTGAAATATCGTATCCGTCATCCTTAAGCGGTGAAGGATAAAAAGGAAGAAGCCATATGGCTGTTATACCCAGACCTTCCAGATAATCAAGTTTCTCGATAAGACCACGTATATCTCCGATTCCATCATCATTGCTGTCAAAAAAAGACTTGATGGGTAACTCATAGATAACCGCATCTTTATACCACAAAGGTTCATTACCGGTATTTATTTCACTAGATAGCATAAGGATTATCCCTTATGTGACAATTAAACATAATAATCAAAATCCTGCTCCTTTTTCAAGCGTTTTTGAATACGAAATATATGTGCCGGCAATTGCTGGGGATTGAGTTCAACATAATTGTACTCTCCCTGCCAGATATACTTTTTATCGCTCAGCAGATCATGAACAAGATACGAATCCTTATCCGGGATACCTAAAGAATCAACCGGAACCTGCACAAATCCGGATTGAATGTGAAACGGATCCAGATTCACAACCACAAGCATTATATTAGAAAGATCCTCACTTGCTTTTTGATAAGCGAGAATAGTATCATTGTCAATAGTATAGAATGTCAGATTCGATGTCATATGGAATGCTTTATTTTCCTGTCGTATGCGGTTAACTCTGGTAATCACATTTTTTATACTTTCAGGACTGCTGCGGTCCCAGTGTTTAATTTCATATTTTTCAGAATTCAGATATTCTTCTTTTCCGGAAACAGCATCATTGATACAGAGTTCAAATGCCGGGCCGTATATACCGTAATTAGAGGAAAGTGTGGCAGCAAGCACCAGCCGGATAATGAAAGCCGGTTTGCCTCCGTACTGCAAAAATTCAGGCAGGATATCAGGTGTATTGGGCCAGAAATTCGGACGAAAATATTCTCTTACTTCAGATTGGGTTAATTCTTTCAGATATTCAGTCAGGTTGTATTTTGTGTTGCGCCAGGTAAAATAAGTATATGACTGAGTGAACCCTATCTTTGCCAACTTGTACATAACTTTAGGACGGGTAAACGCTTCTGAAAGAAAAATCACATCAGGATAGTCCTTTTTAATGTCACTGATAAGCCATTCCCAAAAAACAAACGGTTTTGTATGAGGATTATCCACCCTGAATATTTTCACTCCCTTTTCTATCCAGAAAAGAACAATACTTTTCAGTTCTTCCCAGAGTTCTTTCCAGTTTTCAGTTTCAAAATAAATGGGTAATATATCCTCATATTTCTTGGGCGGATTTTCTGCATACTGCACTGTTCCGTCCGGTCTCCATCTGAACCACTCCGGATGTTCAGTTACATAAGGATGATCAGGAGAACATTGAAATGCCAGATCCAGTGCAATCTCCATCCCGAAATTCTGAATTTTTTTTACTAACCGGGTAAAATCTTCAACATTACCGAGTTCTGGATGAATAGATTTATGTCCCCCTTCTTTGGATCCGATTGCCCAGGGACTACCCGGGTCGCCTGCTTCAGCTTGAGGAGTATTATTCTTCCCCTTACGGTGAGTTTCACCTATGGGATGAATAGGAGGAAAGTAAATAACATTGAATCCCATTTCTTTGAGCTCAGGCAGAAGACGCTCACAATCTTTGAAGGTTCCGTGTTGTTCCGGCTTCTGGCTCGTAGAACGCGGAAACATTTCATACCATACACTGAACTGTGCTGTTGGTCGATTAACAGAAATCTCTAATTCTTTATCATAAGTACATAACAAATTCTTATCCGGATAATTTCGTATAATATCCGAAACTGCGGCATCCAGAGCAACAGCAACGGCCTGAGCAGTACTGTCTGCCTTGTTAATTGTATCTACCCATCCGTTCAGTTTCTTTTTATCTGCAGGAGATACCCGTTTTTTGACTTTTTTTACTTCTTCTGTACCAATACGAAGATCAACTGAAATGTCCTGACCTGCCTGAAATTTTTTTTGCAGATCATCCTGCCAGGTTGCAAAATGATCAACCCATACGGTAATGGTGTAATAATATACTCCTACTGTTTCTACCTGAAATTCAGCTTCCCAGCGATCATTGACCAGATACTGCATTGGGACTCTTTTCCACTGTTTTGTATCAGATGAACGGTAGAGGAGTTCTGCAGCGATTTTGTCATGTCCGTCCGTAAAAATATCCGCCTGTACAATAACTTTTTCACCAGTCACCCGCTTAATGGGATATTTCCCTGTATCGATTTCCGGTTTTACATGTTCTATTATAACTCTTTTTTTCCCTTTATCATTCATAAAATTCTCTCTCTATTACTTCATAGTGGTATATCTTATTGCTCAGTACTATTGGAAATACATACCACAATGCTTTTTGGATTAGTCAGATAATAATCAGAAGTAACTTCTGGTCGCCTTACTTCTTCTGACAAAAAATCCTTACCATTGTTTAAACTTGTATCTACCACCCTGTACCACTCCATGCCGTTGTGCTGAGGAAATTTTATTTTACGGGATTTATGTTCACTGTTGAGGATTATAAACAAATGATAATCCTGCAGAGAAGCTGAATCCTCACTTCCGTCAAGTTGAAAACATATAACTTTTTGATCAGGATTATCCCAGAGTGGTGGTTTCAGTTTATTTCCAAACCAGGCAATATCAGGAACATTGTTACCGTTCCTGTCTTTGCCGATTAAAAAGTTCTCACTTTGCAAAACAGGATATTTTTTCCGAAAAGCAATTACTTTACGGCAAAATTCCAATATATCCCTGTTTTTATCAACAAAATCCCAGTTAAACCAGCTGATATCATTATCCTGACAGTAGGCATTATTATTACCTTTTTGAGTACGCATGAATTCATCACCCCCAAGCAACATGGGTGTTCCTAAAGAGAAAAACAGACAGCAAAGGGCATTCTTTACCATTTGTTTACGCAGCTCCAGGATTTTTATATCATCTGTTTCACCTTCTGTACCACAGTTCCAGGAATAACTCTCATGAGGTCCGTCTTTATTGTTACTGTGATTTGCCTCATTGTGCCGTGAATTATAGCTGAAAAGATCATGCAAGGTAAATCCATCGTGACAAGTAACAAAATTAATACTGTTACAAGGAGCCCGGCTGTCATCATACAGATCTTCAGATCCTGTCAGCCTCCAGCCTAAATCCTGTATTTGTCCCGGATCTCCTCTGAGAAATCTTCGTACCGTATTCCGGAATTTGCCGTTCCACTCTGACCACTCATAGGGGAAATTCCCTTGCTGATTTGTAGTCAGATCCCACGGTTCAGCTATCAATTTTACTTTACTCAACACAGGATCTTTTGCCATTTTTTTAAAAAACTCTGCATCTTTTTGAAAAGTATTTTGTTTACGGCCCAGTACAGTAGCCAGATCAAACCGGATATGACCTGGAACATGCGGGACGGCGCAGGCAATGTGGTGGTCGACAAGTCGCAGGCGCACTTCGCCAAGGTCGATATCCTGCATTCGGGAGAGGTATACACCTCCGGCGTCAAGTA
>JAWODZ010000225.1:0-8562 GCA_046483025.1 bacterium | reverse complement strand
TGGATCGGGTTGATGTTCGCCTTGGCATGATAGGAAGTATGTTTGAGGGTTGCGTTCAGATTCGTGACTCTGGTGGAAATGTCAATGCCGGCCATTTCGGAGAAGTTAATGCTACGGCCGCACGCTCAGCCGGCTGCACAGGGGCCATCCTTGATGGCTCAACCCGCGATTCTAACCGGTTGATCGAAATGGACTTTCCGACCTTCTGCAGATTTCGATGTCCGGTTGAGAGTTTTGGGCGCTTCATGGTCATTGACTACATGGTGCCGATTCACGTGAAAGGCGTTGATGGTCTGCTTGTGGTGGAACCCGGCGATTTTATCATCGGAGACAACGATGGTGTTGTTGTCGTTCCGAAACGGTTGACCATAGCGATTCTGGAGAGAGCCGAGAAACGTTCAGTACGTGGTTAGAGATCATCAACCTTCCCTTTCCGGGTATGTCCGGTCAGCCCAGGATGAAAAAGAAAGGCACTCTGGCCGCGTTCATGATCGGCCTGATTTTCGGCGTAGCCCTGGGCCCCTGCACGTTTGCCTACATGGCCCCCATGTTGGGGATTGCTTTTAATACGGCCTCGACCCGTCCGGTATTTGCCGGTTCCATGATCCTTTTTTATGCTGTCGGACACTGTTCGGTTATTGTGCTGGCCGGCACATTTACCAGTATGGTGCAGAAATATTTGCACTGGAACGAACGCTCCAAAGGCGCGGTGATTCTGAAAAAAATCTGCGGGATTCTGGTTATTCTGGGTGGTATCTACCTTATTTGTTCTATTTATTAAAAAAAATTTGATTTTTTTAGCTATAACTGATATTACAAAACAAAAAAAAGGAAAAATATATGTCACAGAATTCAAATATACAGAATCATATTCGCAAACATTATTCAAAGATAGCCAAAGCCAATAATGGATGTTGTTGTAATAATTCCTGTTGTTCTCCGGAAAGGGAAAACAAGTCACAAACTCCAGAAGAAATCGGCTATACCATCAAAGAAATAAACACTGTTCCAAAAACTGCTGATATGGGATTGGGATGCGGGAATCCACATGCTATCGCTGATTTAAAACCTGGTGAAACTGTAATCGATCTGGGCTGCGGAGGCGGACTGGATTGCTTTCTGGCAGCTAAAAAAGTCGGTAAAACAGGAAAAGTCATTGGCATTGATATGACTGCGGAAATGATCAATAAAGCCAGAGAGAATGCCAGAAAGGGAAATTTTTCTCAGGTTGAATTTAAATTAGGGAAAATTGAGAGTCTTCCTCTAAATGATAATTGTGCTGATGTAATAATATCAAACTGCGTTATTAACCTTTCACCAGATAAATCCCGTACTTTTAATGAAGCATACCGTGTTTTACGTCCGGGTGGACGGATTGCTGTCTCAGACATTGTGTCCGTGATTGACCTGCCCGAAGAAATCAAAAACAATCATGATGCTCTCTGTGGATGCATAGCAGGAGCTGCCGGAATTTCAGACCTGGAGACTCTTATCAGTCAGGCAGGATTCCAAAAAATTGTTATTAAAGTAAAGGAAAACAGTCAGGCTTTTATTAAAGACTGGTTTCCGGACAGGGGATATGAACAATACGTCCGATCCGCTATTATTCATGCAGTTAAAAATTAATCAAAATAAAAGGTTGGAGCATGAAAGAAAAAAAGAGTTCACAAAATGATACCCGTAAAATGAGCAATATATTCGAACGCTACCTCACGGTATGGGTCGCGTTGTGCATCATCGCCGGCATCGCCCTTGGTAAGATAGCCCCTTCTGTCGCTTCCACCCTGGACGGGATGGCTATTTATGTTGGAAACGCGCCGGTGGTTTCCATCCCCATCGCCATTTGCCTTTTTTTCATGATGTATCCCATCATGGTAAAAATAAACTTTTCAGAAGTGATAAAAGCGGGAAAAAGCGGTAAACCGGTTGTATTAACCCTGTTTATGAACTGGGCAGTCAAGCCTTTTACCATGTATGCGATTGCCACTTTGTTTCTTGGTGTGTTTTTCCGCGGGTTTATCGGGCCGGACGCAGTAGATCTTGTCAAAATGCCTTTTGGGCTCGATCTTCCGGTCGGCGCAGAACACGGTGCCGGAACAGTTGTCCTGCAAAACGGGATAAAAATGCTGCAGATCCCCCTATGGCGAAGCTATCTGGCCGGATGCATTCTGCTGGGCATCGCCCCCTGCACGGCCATGGTGCTGGTCTGGGGGTACCTGGCCCGGGGCAATGACGGACTCACACTGGTGATGGTGGCCATCAATTCCCTGACCATGCTGGTCCTCTACGGCGTGCTGGGCGGATTTCTTTTGGGCGTGGGAAAACTTCCGGTCCCCTGGCAGGCCCTGGTGTTATCTATAGGAATATATGTCGCTCTGCCGCTGGCAGCCGGTTATTTATCTCGTAAATCAATTATCAAAACAAAAGGATTGATCTGGTTTGAGGAAAAATTTCTTCATCTGCTCACACCGGTGACAATCATTGCCCTGCTGGTAACATTGATTCTGCTCTTCAGCTTCAAGGGCGAAGTTATCCTGTCCACCCCCCTGACCATACTCTGGATCGCTATCCCCCTTTTCATCCAGACCAACCTGATCTTCTGGCTGGGATACGGACTGGCAAAATTATTTAAATTGAATTACCGGGACGCAGCGCCGGCTGCCATGATCGGTGCATCCAACCATTTTGAAGTGGCGATTGCAACAGCCACCATGCTGTTTGGGCTCTCGTCCGGTGCCGCGCTGGCAACCGTGGTCGGGGTTTTAATCGAAGTACCAGTCATGCTGATGCTGGTTCGGATCAGTCTGCGTACCCGGCACTGGTTTGCCCATGAACCAATAGAATAAAATGATAATTACAAAAGAAAAAGCACCACCCGTTTCCGGATTGTGCTTTAACTCTGAATGATGATTAGCCAAAATGAGCCAATATCAATATGAATCGTAAGTGTAAATTCAAAGCTTACTTTTTCTTTTGTTCAATTTGTTGCATCCGCTGCTGTAGTTCGGGGTCTTGTATTGCTGCCTGCCGAATTTCCCCAAAACGATCTGGGGACATTTCTTCTTCTGCCATCACTTTATATACCTCTTGCTGCAGAGAATTCTGGATTGTCTGAATTTCGCGGGATGCTTCCTGAACCTGCTGCACCTGACGCTCGGATGCGTCAACTTCATCCATGGATTCAGCACTTTGCATTTGTTCAACTGTTTGATTGAAAGTATCAAGATCCAGTCCTACATCTTCAATGGCAGTAATCATTTTTTGCCTGGCGCTATCCTGAATAGTGACCATCTTTCCCTGCACAGCCATAAACTTTTCCAGTTCCTGATCCGATACTTCAATCGTTTGCTTCTGTTGCATCTGACCGGGTTGTTGACTCAGCGCAGTTTGAGACATACTGAAAAACATTGCAACTATTACCCCTGCTGCAAAACCCCATTTACCAACTGAATAAAACATGAAATTGCTCCTTTCTTGATTTAAAATTTACACCTTCAACTAATTTAACGTTCATTTTTTTTAACGAGTGTCACAAATTAATGTTCCGTGAATTGTAATAAATTTTTTAAATATTTAATATTATTCTTGTTTTTTAATTAAATAGTACATATATTAAAATTCAGTCAGAAGTTATTTTATCAGTTCCTCCGAAGTATATTAAGCATACCAGCCAATGATTCCGGCCTGTCAAACTCCGGTGAAATACTAGAAAAAAAGGAGATTAACAATGAAAGAGTTTATTGAATTTATCATCAAATATCTAGTGGATAATCCTGATGAAGTACGCATTAATGAGATCAATGGTGACCAAACTGTTATTTTCGAACTACATGTAGGTGATGGAGATATTGGTAAAGTTATTGGGAGAGGTGGAAAAACCGCACAATCTCTCCGAACACTTCTTTCAGCTACTGCCGCAAAACAGGGGAAACGTTCTGTTTTGGAAATATTGGAGAATGAGACAGAAAAAACAGAATAATAGTGAATAAAAATTACTTTTTAGAAAGTAATAAAATTATCCCCTGATCTTTTTATTAATATTTCCAAACAAAAGTTTAGATACATAAAATTATATAACCTGTACATAAATTATTTTTTTATAATTTTTATATTCTAAAAATATATTCAGACTGTTATATGT
The DNA here is from genome assembly GCA_046483025.1 of bacterium. Classification (GTDB taxonomy): domain Bacteria; phylum Zhuqueibacterota; class QNDG01; order QNDG01; family CAYUAG01; genus CAYUAG01. The sequence continues at coordinate 4,421 of JAWODZ010000225.1, read as the reverse complement.
TTAACATATAGGACATTTTCAGAAAAAATATGTTATTGGACGATTCACGGAAAAGAGCTTTAAAATCACGCTGCGGGCTGTAATCGCCCGGATAAGCATAATTGGTACGTTTCTGTGTCCAGACCAGATAAAACAATGAACCCGGCATATACTCCCAGCGCAATACCACATTTCCCCGGAATGATTTAAAATTAAAATCGGGATTAGTATCTTTAAATTCATAGTCAGAATACTTATACGTTCTTGCTTCAGCCAGTTCTTTAAAACCATGGTAATCCCCTATTGCAAGAAAAGGTTGGAAATAGCCTTGCAGAGAAAGAGTTGGTGTAATACCCCAATCTGCACGCAGGGTAGTTGATAAACGTTTCTGTTCTATGTTAGCAAAGATATAGTGATATCCAAATTGTGCTGTGGGATCTTCAATATTGCAGACCCACTGATGATTGTCAACACTCCAGGCATGGTTCAGGGAAAAAGTTAGATGCAGAGAAGCGTCTGGTTTATAAAGGAGGCTCAGGTTTACTGAATGGTAAAATCCTCCATCATCAACAGTATGATCATTATAACTTCCGCTTAAAACAATCTTTTTTCTTTGATCTGTTCTGACAGAAATATTGGAAGCGTAATAACCCGGATATGCCATCATAGGTCCCCCCCTGGTCAGGTATTGATCAAGACCGTCAGGAGTGCGCTGGATTGAAAATCCGATAGAGTAATAGTTGGGAAGTGTATAGCTCAAAGTTCCGTATACCTGGCGGAACAAAACATTACCGTCAAGATCCCGGTTTTGAGAAGTCATCAGAGAAAGATAGATCTTGCGGTACCATGTAGTAGGATGAAGCCATCGATATCCCATGACTATATGAGCATTGATTAAATTTGTTCGCTGTGAATATCCCAGATCATTCACATTAAATCCGGGGGAAAGAATACCAAGTGCCATCTGACCGGTAATTTTACCCCGCATTTTTTTGAAGCCGAATCTCCCCATCCAACCGTTGAGTGAGGTAAGATTGGTATCCAGGGAAACGGTTTTATAATCAGGTCTTTGAAAATAATGATTAGAACTTTTTTGAAGTCTGAATATTCTCTGCTTTGTCCCAGTCAGACGGGAAAACGCCATCCTTCCCATAAATGCCCAGTCACGCTGAGAACCAAAAAAACTCCATCCGTCAATACCTGCAACAAATGCATTATCATTATTTGTCAGTTTTAAGTTCTCCTGTTCTTGTTGCCGTACTGTTCCTGTAAGCATAAATCCCAGTCCCTGATCTCCTTCATTGAATTCCCGCAACCCCCGATAAATCCCATAATAGGTTAAAGGCTCCACTGGTTCTTTGAAACGTACACTTGCAGAATCTATCAGTGCATATTCTCTTTGGGTGACACCATTGATACTTCCCAAAGACCAGTTCCCTATTTTACCTGATATTTTGGCAGCGCCTAATATGGTTGAATTTTCCGGAACGTAAGTTTCACCGTTATGTTCAGGGGATGCCTGGGGCTGCCGTCCTATTCTTCTACTGTAAAACAAGTGAGGATCACTCCAGTAACATCCCCAGGTACCTCCAGCAGGATTAGCTCCAAATCTGAATATATCAGAACCTTCAATGAAGAAGGCTCTTTTTTCACTATAGTAGGTTTCAAAGGCAGAAAGGTTAATCACTGCCGGATCTACTTCAGCCTGACCGAAATCGGGATTCAGTGCCAGATCCAGAGTCAGTTTTCCGGTTATCCCATATTTTATATTAAGTCCAATATTTCTTTCGTACCGTTTGCGAGAATAAAAAGCACTTTCCTCCAGTTCAGGAAAGTCTGCAATTTTACCTGCCAGATAAGGTGAAATAAACAGACGAGAAGGAGGCTTAATGTTCTTGATCCCGACCAGGCGTCCAAAACAGGAAACAAAACCATTTTCCTCCTTTGGTACCATGCTGAAATAATTACTTTCAGCATTGGCAAGTATATAGCGCATAAAATTTACTCCCCATATATGCTCCTCTGCCCGGTTGAAACGAAGTTGATTAAAAGGGATAAACATTTCAAAAGACCAGTAGTTGCCGTTTTTTTGAGCTTCGGCCTCCCATATACCGTCCCAGTCATTATCCTGATAGATATCCTGGTACAGCTTCTGATCAATAATAGAACCATCCGGATTTACGGCAAAACCTAATCCGCTCTGCTTGTCATAATCAGCATCAAGCCAGAACCAAAACCAGTCCGACTCTATATGTTCATCCCTACGGGCAATACCGCCGGATATGGAATCCTTACCAGTATGATAACACTTACCGGCAACATATAATCCCTGGTCATTATATGTGATAAAGACTTCAGTTTTTTCTGTAGGGTTCGCTCCTTCCTGGGGATCAAGCTGAATAAGATCAGAATAGCCTGATCCCTGCCAAACTTGCTCAGAAAGTTGTCCATCTATTTTAATTTTTTCATCAGTACGCTTTGCAGAGATAGTTTGAGAAACTATACTTGCTGCATTGACTTGTCTTTTGCTAAATGAAATAACAAAAATAATCAAAATTGTAATCAAAAAAAACCGCTTCATAAAATAACCTCCAAATATTACAATTTAATATCCATCTCATTTATTTAGACTATTTATACAGTATTATGGTTGCCATGTTTCATAATTTATTAAATTTTTCTTTTAAAATATAAATCCTTACTACCAAAATTCCCGTTACTCTTGATAATGTCCCCTGGTTTTATTAATTTAATTTCAGCATTACATTAAAAGTAATTGATAGCATTAATATAACGGGAAAATTTATTTCTGAGAATAAAAATTCCATTTCTATAAAATTGATACTGACAGAAAAAAAGTTACATTGGTTCTTTAAAAATTTATATACTGTTGGAATTGTATTATTAATATATTATAAAAAGTATACTATATTACAGGAGGAAAATTGAATATAGTTCGTAATAATATCAGCCGGTCAGTTTTTTTAGTGCTCTCCTTTTTTATTGCAGGAGTGATAATTGTTTTTTTTCTTATGATGCCCTCTGATGAATTCTTACCGATAGATGAAATGGCAACAAAAGTATACTATGTAGATAATATTTCTTCAGCTCACCAGAAAATTATTGACCGATTTAATCAGAAATATACAGGTGAAATAGAAATAATCCCCATAAATCTTCCCTTCTCAAAATTCAGTACAAATGAACGAAAAGAATTGCTGGCCAGAGCTCTGCGTAGCAAATCAAATCAAATAGACCTTTTTACTGTAGATGTGATTTGGGTTCCCAGATTCGCCCGGTGGTGTCAGCCTCTGGATAGTTATTTCACTGTAAATGAACGTAATCAACTTATTGATCATGTACTGACTTCCTGTTATTATAATGATAGTTTTTATGCTATACCTCTCTATACTGATATAAGCATGATGTACTATCGCAGTGATATAATTAATCAGTTACCCGGAGCTCAGGAGATAGAACGAAAAATTGAACGTTCTCTAACCTGGCAGGAATTTATTGATTTGCATAAAAAATTCAAGAACCATGGAATTACTCATCCTTTTTATATTTTTTCAGCTGACGGTTTCGAAGGTCTTACCTGTAGTTTTTTTGAGGGCCTGGCTGATATAAAAAATGAAATCTTTTTTGAAGATTCAGTTAATTTAAGTTACCCAAAAGTTACAAAATCACTTCAACTGCTGATCGATTTGGTTCATAAATACAAGATGTCGCCTCCGGAAGTGTTAAATTTAGATGAATATCAAGGATATCAATATGCTCTGAAAAATAATGCAATATTTATTAGAGGATGGCCAGGCTTTCTGGATCAATATGATTCAACTATGAAGAATACAGCTAAAATGCAATTTATTAAAAAAGCACCACTCCCCCATCTGGCTGGTTCTCCGCTTTCCTTTGTTTATGGGGGATGGAATTTTATGATATCAAAATACTCTTCCAAAAAAAAAGAAGCGCTTACCTTTATTCGTTTTGCCTTACAGGAGGAAAATCAAAAACTGCTCTTTACGATGGGAGGTTATATACCAATTAATAAAACAGTATATAAAGATTCACTATTTATTCAGGAAAATGACGAACTGGATGATTACTGGCAGTTATTGCAGAATGGAGTTCACAGACCCTATATGGTAAACTATACCAGAATTTCTGATATTATGTCCTATTATGTACATACAGCTATAAAAAATAAAATGTCAGCTTATAAAGCTATCAGGGATATGGAATATTCCATAAATTCTCAACAAACAATATTTAAATAACAGCAGGTGGTACCATTCTATGAATAACAAGAAAGAAAAACTGTTATTGAGTGCAGCGAACATCGTGCCGTCATAATCCTCATGTACGTACGTCACGAGTAACCCGATGCCGTGGTCTTGTGCGTACATCTGAGCAAATACGTCTTGGCTTCGGGCCATACC
>JAWODZ010000135.1:0-42069 GCA_046483025.1 bacterium | reverse complement strand
TTTGTACATGATTTAATTTTTCTATGGCTTAATGCCTTCGGTTGATATTTATACCAAAGTCCCCCTTTCCCAAAGGGGGATTCAGAGGATTGAATGCGTCCCAACGCAGAGCATCGGGACGAGGGGGAAATTCCCGGAGTTTTATTTATAATGTAAATTTTTTCAGTGTTATTAGTTTTATATCAGACAGGATTTACAGGATGTACAGGATTTTAGATTAAAATATCCTGTTAATCTTGTTCATCCTGTTAAAAAGTTATTTAATGGAAATTAGTTTAAAGATTTAAGCCTCTGCGTTCGTATTAAACATTTAACACCGACTCATATCTCAAGTGTCCAATGGTCCCTTAGGGTTTGAACATATTTCACCCTGACAGTGGTATTTCGGACCCTGTCAGGGCGACAAAATGAGTATTTTATATAGACCCAGAACAACTTCTGAAATCAACAATCGTTAATCGTTGGTCTTAAATCAATTTCTTCTGATCTCAGAACCGGGATTAACGATTTGAGATTTTTGATTTATTTATGCCCAACACAGAGCATCAGGACGAGGTGGATACGCATTAACTCATATACGCATATACGCATAAACGCATATACCCATATACCCAATATAAAATACCTTTATCCACCTAATGCGCTTCCAGCCAGTTGTCACCGGCTCCGATATCAACTTCAATGGGAACGGTAAGCTGTATGGCGCTGGTCATCTCTTTTGTTATCATTTCTTTTAAGCTTTCAATTTCATCTGCCGGGGATTCAAACAGCAGTTCATCGTGGATCTGCAGAATCAATTTAGATTTCCATTTTTTGTCCTGCAAATTATCAGATATTCTTATCATAGCAATCTTAATTAAATCAGCAGCTGTGCCCTGTATAGGAGTATTGACAGCTGTGCGTTCTCCAAACTCTCTGATGCGTTGATTACTGTTCTTCAGTTCTGGCAGGTAGCGTCTCCGGTTTAAGAGTGTGGTCACAAATCCTTTTTCATATGCCTTGGCAATTGTATTGGCAATATATGTATTGACCATGGGATATTTGGCAAAATAGGCATGTATAAAATTTTCTGCTTCCTGATTGGAAATGCCCAGCCTGCTTGCCAGACCATAGGCTCCCATACCGTAAATAATCCCAAAATTAATTGTTTTTGCCTGGCTTCTTAGATCATCGGTTATTTCGTCAGGGGGAACATCGAAAATTTCAGATGCAGTTCGTAAATGAATGTCTTCACCGTTCCGGAATGATTCAATCAAGGTCGTATCCCCAGAGAGATGGGCCATTATTCTGAGTTCGATCTGACTGTAATCAGCAGAAATAATTTTCCAGTCCTTATTTCCGGCAATAAAAGCTTTTCTGATTTCTCTGCCCAGCTCAGTTTTTATCGGAATATTCTGCAGATTGGGTTTACTGGTGGAAATCCTGCCGGTTACAGTAACAGTCTGATTAAATGAAGCATGGATTCTGCCGGTTTGAGAGTTAATCAATTTAGGGAGCGCGTCCACATACGTTGATTTTAATTTCTTGAATTTTCGATAATCCAGTAGTTTTCGGGCCAGAGGATGGACTGACAAAGACTGCAGGACCTGTTCGTTGGTGGAATATCCGGTTTTTGTCCGTTTTACTCTTTTAATTCCCAGCAGTTCGTGTATCTTCATTTTTTCAAACAAAATTATTCCTAACTGCTGAGTGGAATTGATATTGAATTCTTCACCGGCTATGTCAAAGATTTCCTGCTGAATAGTATTCAGTTCTGATTTCATTTCCCTGGACAGTTTTTTGAGTAGCTCCTTATCGATTGCAACGCCGTTTTCTTCTAATTCCATAAGAACTTTAACAAAAGGCATCTCAACCGTGTGAAAAAGTTTTTGCATGTTGTAATCTGTAAGCTTTGGATCCAGAATTTCCTTTAACTGAAAAACAGCATCAGCATCTTCACAGGCATATTCAGCAATTGTATTCAGCGGAACTTTATGCATACCTATTTGTTTCTTACCAGATCCGATAAGTTCTTCAGTAGAGATTTTATGCAGATGAAGATATTCCATGGAGAGAATGTCAAGATTGTACCGTCTGGAGGAAGGATTGATCAGGTACGCTGCTACCATGGTATCAAAAGCTACTCCCTGAATATTAATATTATTATACTTTAGTACCAGCCAGTCGAATTTAATATTTTGTCCATATTTTTTAATATCCGGATTTTCCAGTACAGGTTTTAATGATGATAATACCAAAGTTTTTCTCTGCTCTTCTGTCATTGTAAACCAGAATCCATCTTTGTCTTCATCCGGAAAAAGAATAGGAACATAATAAGATTTCCCCTGAGAAAGAGAAAATGATAATCCTACAATGTCAGTACTTATCGGTTCCAGAGAAGTTGTTTCCAGATCCAGAGCAAAACAGTCAGCATTTTGCAACTGGCTGATCAAATCCTGTAATTGTTCTCTGGAAGTAACAGCGGAGTAATTTTTTTCGAGAGCAGTATCACCTGATTCATTAACTATTACCTCCTTGATTCTTCCTATTAAACTGGTGAATTCTAACTCTTTAAAAAGGGAGATGAGTTCCTTTTTGTTGATATCTTTTACCTGTAGAGAATCCGGTTCTATGTCCAGGGGCACCTGAGTATCAATGGTCACTAATTTTCGGGAGAGGAGTGCCTGTTGTTTATGATCCAATATATTTTCTTTTAATTTTTCTCCTTTCAGAGTTTCTGCTTTCTCTAAAATGTTTTCCAGACTGCCATGGGACACGATCAGTTTTTTGGCAGTTTTCTTGCCTATGCCCGGAATGCCCGGAATGTTATCCGATTTATCACCCATCAAGGCCATGTAATCAATTATTTTTTCCGCAGTGACTCCCACTTTCTTCACCACCCCTTGTTGATCAATGATCTCAACTTCCCCGGACCTGCCTCTGCCCATAACGAACATTTTGATATTTTCTTCGATAAGCTGCATAAAATCCTTGTCACCTCCGACTATCAGAACATCCAGATTTTCTTTTACAGCTTTTTTGGCCAGGGTGCCGATAACATCATCAGCTTCATACCCATCTTTTTCTATAAGAGGAAGATTAAAAGCATGTACCATTTTTTTTATAATGGGAAACTGCTCAGCCAACTCATCCGGCATTTTTTCCCGGGTAGCTTTATAGTCAGTATATATTTTATGTCTGAAAGTGGGTGCACTGGTGTCAAAAACGCAGGCAGCAGCATAGGGTTTTTCTTCTCGCAGAATTTTGATCAATGTATTGGTGAAACCAAAAATGCCGCTGGTATTTATCCCTTTGGAATTGATCAGGGGATTACTGATAAAGGCAAAAAAGGAGCGGTAGGCCAGAGCAGTGGCATCGATCAAAAAAAGGCGTTTTTTATTCATTATAAAATCCTGATTAATTTATGAGTCCACTCAAAAAACCTACCTTACGAAATATACGGAAAAATAGAATTGTTTTTATTGAGTCTATATATTGGTTTCCATGTTTTTCGTATTTTTGGTAGGTTTTTGAATAGTCTCAATTATATAGAGTATTAAGAATTATTTTTTATAAATTCATTTAATTCTGTTATTAAGGTATCCATCTTATTCTTTGAGAATCCTTTTTCTTCCATTTGTTCCTCCAGGGTTCCCCATACCGGTTCACCGCACATGATGCAGACAATTCCCTTTTTGGACAGGAATTGTTGTGCCTGAGGAAAATTTTTCAACAAATCTTCTATCCATATCTTTTTATCAATTTTCATGATTTTCAACCATTGTTTAAGGTTTTATTCTAAGCATTTCTTACTGCAGCTCAATAGAGGCTTTTTCAATAATAACCGGTTTCACCGGTTCATGGAAGGCAATACTGGAATCCTCTCCCGTAAATTTTTCATTAACTTCAATGTCACCAATTTTTTCGAGCACATCCATTCCCTGTATAAGCTGACCAAATACAGTATATTTACCATCGAGATGCGGTCTGGGAGCAAGACAGATATAAAATGAACTGTCCCCGCTGTCAGGATCTTTGTCCCGGGCAAGCCCGACTGTTCCCTTAATATGTTTATTGTCATTGAACTCAGCCTGAATTTTTTCTCCTCCGCCTCCGGTTTGAATTACATGTCCTTTGACAACCCGATAGAACTCTTTACCATCATAAAACCCTTCTTTAACCAATTTTTGAATTTGAGCACAGGTATTGGGAGCGTCCTGTGGATAAAATTTAAACACCATGGTTCCGTAATTGGTCTGTAATACGCACACTTTTTCTTTTTGGGCACAGGAAAATATAAGTATTATGAATAAACAAACTAAAAATATTTTTTTCATTAGTTTCTCCGCTATTTTACCGGACTCTAGCCAGCTTGTATTAAGTATTACCACAGATTTTATCTATCATTATAATAATATGAAAATAAGGCATATATGCAAGTAGGAATTTTAAAAAAATACTTGACTATATCATAAAATTTATTTATTATCCTTTATAGTTCCCAATAATTATTATCCAATAACCGAAAAATGATTAAATTTTTTAAAATTAATAAAGTTGTATAGTAACATCTCATTTAATTTTCTTATTGAGTAATATAATAGTTATATTATCATCAATAAACATTATTAATGTACTTTCAATTACTGTTTTGAAAGGAGGTAATAATAAAAAATTGTCAACTTTTTAGCACTCCAAATGTATATTTAATGTAGAAGAGGAAATGTATATTAAAATGAAGAGGAGAGAACAATGAAAAAGATTATTCTAGCATGCTTGCTGTTTATTTTAATCTCAGGATGTGCAACCAGATTGCCTAAAAGATGGGCTGAACCAAATGAAGCGTTTACATCATCCAGAATTCAAATTCCGGCCTGCCTGCTAATTATATGGATGTAGTAATGGTTAAACGGCAAGACGATCGTCTGGTCGTCCGCATTGCTCTGGACGCTGAATCTCGGGAAGTGCCCATTACCAGAAGAACACCCAGAGATTCTCTGCTGCAGCATTACTGGAACATTTGGTTTACCAACATGTGGCAGGGAATGGAATCCTCGCTTCATATCAATCAAACACAGGTGGATTTTCTGATCTCTGTTTTAGTTGGCAAGAAATCTTTATCCATAAAGCATATTCCTGGTGTGGATGTGGAGAATAAACTGCGTGTCAAGGTCAGTTCTTATGATACTCAGACCCATACAGTGACGGTTACGCGTTCTTATTATGAGACAGTTACTGAAGCCCGTTTTGACACCAAGTTAGTACAGACCCGGCGTTCTTATGAATTGCTCTATAATTACTGCTGGGACAGCAGTAAACGAAAACACCATCTGAGTGGCCGTGCACTTATCTACCTGAGTAATAAAAAACTGAAGACACTCTTTGACAGCGGTAGTGGAATCGATGAGCAATCGTTCTTAAAACGTATCGGATATTAAAGAATTATTTGATCAGGGTATATTTTATCATTCTTATATTAATGTAATGAAAAAAATATATCCTGATAAATTTTAAACTCTAGTGGTTTTTTATTACATTATATATATTTTTAGGAATTTTTTCAATTAATTATTGATACCTGTAGTTTCAAACTTATTTAGTATATATTCAGTTAAATAATTACAGGTGTTCTTGCCGCCTTTTTTTTGTTATTTCATTGTTAATTTTATTTATGATGCATTGCAATTTTGACAACATTTTTGTCAAAATGTCAATTTACTATTCGTTAAAATGTCAAAATGACATAATTTTGTATAGATATCTATTCATTATAAGTAATTGTTTTCTATAAATATATATAATTGGCACAGAGCTTGCATATTCTTAATATGAAATTTGATTGAATGGTTATTACATTAAAAAACTAAAAGGAGGTGTTGATTATGTATGTAAGTAGATTTTTAAGACCAATAAATTATTGGCAGGATTTAGATGATTTAAGAGATGAAATGAATCTACTTTTTGAAGATTTTGGATCTCAAAGCATGAAGACATTTCCTCTGGTAAACCTGTGGAGCGATGATGATGAAGCCTTGCTTAAAGCTGAACTTCCGGGTATGAGTCGAAATGATATTAATATTACTGTACAGAATAACATGCTTACCATTGAAGGAAACAGAAAATTAGAGACCCTGAGGGAAAATGAGGATTATCATCGCAGGGAACGAGGATATGGAAATTTTAAACGAACCATTAGGTTGCCGTTTGCCGTAGACAGTGATAAAATAAAAGCCGAGGTTTCTAACGGAGTGTTAACAGTCAATTTACCTCGAAGAGAAGAAGATAAACCTAAAAAGATTGAGATTTCAACCAGTTAATAAAAGGAGGTGATTACCATGACTGATACAAAAGTGCAAAAAAAAGAAAAAAAAGATGTTGATGAAGTAGAAAGAACGCGGTCTGGTAAATGTTTTCTTCCACCAACAGATATTATAGATAAGCAGGATAACATTGTAGTGCTGGCTGATATGCCCGGAGTGGATCAAAAATCAATTGATATTACTCTGGAAAATAATATACTCACTATTCAGGGGTGTGTTAATGAAAAACAGCCTGAAGATTATACTCTTGTACACTCAGAATATCAGGTGGGTGACTATTATCGTTCTTTTACTTTAAGTGATACTATTAATCAGGAGGGTATTAAAGCGACATATAAAAATGGGGTATTACAGTTAGATCTTCCCAAAGCAGAGAAGGCAAAGTCACGTAAAATAGAAATACAATCATAAAAGAAAGGGGGGATACAAATGAAGATTAAAGATATTGTACCATCAAAGATACGATCACCGTTAAAGCGTAGTGAAGAAGATAATCCATTCCTGACTTTACGAAAGGAAATGAACAGGCTTTTTGACAGTTTCTTTGATGATTCAAGTATAAGTCCTTTTAGAGAAGGATGGGGTAGGACTTTTCCACAAATTAATATCAAAGAGAATGATAAACAGATAGAAGTTTCTGCTGAACTACCCGGTATTGATCAAAAAGATGCTGATATTTCTATATATAATAATGTATTGACCATACAGGGTGAAAAGAAACAAGAAAAAGAAGATAAAGAAGGTGAATACTATCACAGAGAGTGTACCTATGGTTCCTTTCACAGAGATATCGCTCTTCCTGATGAAGTAGATGAGGACAAGGTAAAAGCGGATTTTAAAAATGGTATATTAAAAATCATACTCCCCAAAAAAGAAGAAGCACAGCGAAAGACTAAAAAGATTGAGATTGCTTAACATGAGCTGATGGATTACAGTCAGGGATGTTTTAAGGAGTAAAATAACCACAGAATTCACAGGGTAAAAAATGAGTATACAGAGGATAAAATCCTATTCAAAGTTATTTTATAATTTCTGTATATTTCTCTGTGTATTCTGTGGTTATATTATTTCTAAAACTTTTGTTAAAACCCTGATTATTTGTTTCTAAATCATATAACTAATCTAATAAGATGGAATTATAATATATAAACAGACTTAAAATTTTTAAATTAATTATAGATTTCATGTTTTTTTTTATAACATTGAACCTATTTATAACGTTTCAATTGCATATGACTATGAGCAGGTATCTTTTTTAAGTTCAGCATTTTTTTAGTTATTGTTCTGGGAATATAGATATGGATATTTCAAGAAAAACAAATTGAGGGGGTAAATAAATAAGGAGGTAGCGGTCATGAAAGTTGATATATATAAAAAAAATATAACTATTGATCAAGTGACCCGTAGCCACCTTGATCAGAAAGTCATGAATATGGAAAAACGTCTTAAAAGATATCATCCGGATGCATGCTTTCTTATAATTCGACTTTCCAAGAATGAAAAGAAAAGTCTTTTCTTATGTTCATTAGAGTTAAAAATATTTAATAAAATTTTATATGCAAAAAAACAACATTCCATTCTTCTTTCTGCAATTAAACAATCATTTGATGCTTTAGTGCGAAGTCTTGAAAAATATCGGCTGAGAATTAATAAATCTTTACGGAGAAAAAAAAAGAACCATCAAGTAAACATTAAAACAAGACTTGCATCGAGTATGGAATCAATAGAAGATTCTGAGTGGCAAATGCTGTTTCATGATACGATTAAGAAGCAATTGAATCGGTTGTATCGTTTGGCAAGGCACGAAATCGTAAATCTTCAACTGCAGGGAAAGCGAGAACCTGGGGAATTACTTCCCCAGGATGTACTTGATGAATCAATCCTCATGGTCTACAGAACAGGAAAGAAAAATAAAACCAGTTCAGAAATTGAGCATCACTTAATTCAGGCCATCTATGAAGTAACTGAAGTATTATCAAGAGAGATTGATGAAAAACGAAAAAAAGAAATTTCAATTGATAAACAAATCAGACAGCTTAAAGAGGAAGATATGGTAACAAGTTTGGGTGAGGAAATGCTTTATTTTTACGAACCGGATGAAGTACTGAAACTAGAAGACATGGTTAAAGATCAGGGATCCCTGAGATTTCAAGATATTCCGGAGGAAAAAGAAATACAGAAAAGATTATATCAGATTATAAATCGTTTTCCGGGCGAACACAGAAAAGTATTTACATTACTGTTTATTGAAGATTATTCAGAGGAAGAAGTAGCTTTGCTATTAAAGAAATCACCAACGGAAATAAAAACAATTAAAAACCAAGCATTAGACCAGCTGGCTGAGATATTGCAATTTGATAAAATAGATTTAAATTGGCAGGAATTACTTGATGTCTTTAGGCAATTAAGGATATCGGAGATAGAACCTTGGTTGGAAGAAAAATATGAAAATTATTTATAGTAAATATTTTTTATCCCAAGCGTTTGATAATATCCAACCAGATTTTACCGGCTGAGTTTGTTTTATATAATTTTTTTAATTTATTACATGTATAATCCGAACACTGAGCACAGGTTTCCAGATCCTTCTCCTGAGCACATGCACGAATTTCACAGTTATAGCAGCCAGTGAACAATATGCCGGTTTCAGTCCGGCAACCATTGCAGTCATTGATGTTTTTATATTTCAGGTCAGTGTCATATTCCTGATTACAGTATTCAGCTATCTTGATTCTCATTAGTTTTTGTTTCTCTTTATCAGTTTCCCTGGTTGCCCAATAAATGGGACAGCTTTTACAAGTCAGGCCGCAATTGGCAACAATTGTTTTAAAATCCATTACGTACTTTCTTTTATTTTATCTTTTACTTTTTCTAAATGTTGTCTGGTTTCAGTAGTAATTTTATTAGCAAGCGTGTTATACTCTACATTGGAGGAGTTCAACAATTCATGGAACTTACTCTCTAACAGGGATTGTTCGAGATCTTTAGCAATGTTTAATATTTTTATTTTACTAATCTCACCATTTTTGACTTTTTCAGTTATATCTTTAACCCATTTTCTTGTGGTCTCCGCAGCAGTTTTATTAAAACTGTGGCCGATTTTATATTCAGCCGGATTATCTTGGAGCAGCTCTTTCATTTCATTTATATATTGAGCATGAGAATATTCATCCTGTTCAGTTGTTGTCCAGAATTCTTTGTCTTCCGGCCATTGTTCGGCACACACCTGATATAATCTTCCGAGGAGTAATTCATTTTTTTCTAAAGCATCCAGAAGCTCAAGGATACTTTGTATTGATTGATCTGTCATTCTGTCTCCCAGTATGCATTAACATTAATATTTTTTATATAAAATAATTTATATAATTTTTATAACAAAATCACTATTTTTTTAACTTTTTATTTAATTTCACATATACTGAAGGCATTATTTGCTTAATTTTTTAAGATTTTATATATTTATTTATATTAATTTTTTCTGCATACAATGGGTATACTGAAACTGTTAAGGTGCCGATCAATGTCGGTGCAAACATTAATGCAAAAACAAAATACGGTACCTCGTTACTCTCATATATTGAATCTTGGGGGACAAATAAAGAAGAAATAATACCGTTATTAAAAGCCGCAGGTGCTAAATAGACTAACAATAATTCAGAAATCAATGGCTTATTTATACCTGTAGGTATATTTATTGTTATGGGAATTAGCTGGGCTTTAGGATACCTTGTACAGGGACTTTTTTATTGATCTTGATATTGGTTTTTGAGCTTTTAGAATAGATAATATCATAAAATAAAAGGGAATAATATGGGGTTCTGTACCGTTATTAATTGTATGGATGGACGAGTGCAAATTGCAGCTTGTTTAGACTATGCTCGAGATTTAGCAGAATTTGAAGTGGTGGTATGAATAAATTAAAATTTTTTGCAGATCATTGTATATCAAATTCTATTATAAAATCTCTTGAAGATGTAATTGTCAGTCTTCGACAAGCTAAGACTGACAATCTAGTAATTTTTTGAGTACATCCAATGAAGATATCAAACAATAAATCAAGCACACGGTGTTTTGGTGAACTTGACAACTGGGTTTTAAATTTTGGTTAAGACTGTTGAAATGTAGTTTATCTCCAGGTATCTTTTATTTCTTACCCTCCTGAGCAGATGATAACTTTTTTATTTCCTGAGTAAAACTTTCAAGGCGATTTTGAACATACCAGTTTACGCTTTTTTCCGGATAGTTACCTTTTTTATCAGGTTTGCCGGCTTTAGTGCCGGTCAGGAGTTCAATACCTTCTTCTATATTTGTTACCGGCCAGATGTGAAATTTACCCTGCTTTACTTTATCCACTACTTCCTGCTTGAGCATCAGGTTTTTTTGATTACTATAGGGAATGATCACTCCCTGTTTACCATTGAGGCCTTTGGCTTTGCATACCTGATAAAATCCTTCGATTTTTTCATTGACACCGCCGATAGCCTGGACTTCACCGTTTTGATTCACCGAGCCGGTGACCGCAATATCCTGCCGAATAGGCAGTCCGGACAGGGCGGAGAGCAGGGCATACAATTCGGTGGAGGAAGCACTGTCCCCTTCAATGCCGCTGTAACTCTGTTCAAACACCAGATGGGCGGAAAGTGCCAGGGGTCTGTTCTGAGCAAATTTATGGGAAAGATACCCGCTCAGGATCAGAACACCTTTACTGTGAATAGGACCTCCCAATTTTACTTCCCGTTCAATATCAATTATACCGTCTTTACCGGGAGCTACATTCGCAGTAATGCGACTGGGTTTGCCGAACATGTAGTCTCCCAGAGAAAGAACGGAAAGTCCGTTCACCTGACCTATTTTTTTTCCTTTGGTATCGATGAGAATAAAATCCCGATCGATCATTTCTCGCACTTTTTCTTCCATAAGATTGGATCGGTAAATTTTATGCTCTATGGCTTTATCTATATGTTTTTTTGTTATTTGATTGCTGTTATTCTTCCGGGCCCAGTAATTGGATTCCCTGATTACATCAGCAATGGCACCAAAATGAGTGGAAAGTTTTTCCTGATCACTGGTGAGCCGGAGAGCATGTTCCATAACCCGGATAACAGCATCACTATTCATACAAAGAAGATTTTCTTTATCACAAAATTTTGCCAGAAAACTGAGAAAGTCTTTTACTCTTTTATCCGTAATGGACATACTGGTATCAAAATCAGCTTTAACCTTGAATAATTCCGGGAAATCTTCATCATACATATGGAGAAGCTGATAGTATAAAGATTTTCCCACCAGAACAATTTTTAAATCCAGAGGTATGGGTTGAGGTCGAAGACTTTTAGTGGAGAGAAAACCTAGTTTTTCTCCAGGTTCCTCGATCTGTATCTGATGACTTCTAAGGGTCCGTTTAAGACTTTCCCAGCTCAAGATATTCTTTAACACATCTTCTATGGGCAGTATCAGATATCCGCCGTTGGCCTTGTGGATAGCTCCCGGGCGAATCATGGTAAAATCAGTATTCAATGCTCCCATGGTCATTTCTTTTTCAATTCTACCGAAGAGATTGTTATAGCTGGGATTTAATTCAACCACGACCGGAGCGCCTTTCCTCTTACTGTTATCGACCAATATATTTACTTTATATTTACGAAATAACATTTCTTTAGCATACTGTACCTGGGCTGCAATTTTGGGAGAAAAATTCTGGTCGGATGATTTTTCTGTTTTAAAGGCATCAATGCTGTCAACTATATCCTCCTGTACATCTTTCAGATATTCGGACACGGTTTTGTTATCCTGATATTTTTCACTGATATCATTAAGCATACCTTCCACTACATGCAGAGCTACTTTTCTGTCCAGTTCCTTTAGTTTATTTTGTTTCTCCCGTTCCAGTTTTCGGAGTTCTTTACCAATTTGATTGAATTTTTCCTGGAGCTGGTTTCTTTTATCATTAATCTCGTTTTGCTCTTTTTTAGGTAGCTGCTGTAATTCTTCATTTTTTAGTGGTTTGCCATCTTTTACTGGCAGAATAAGCATCCCCAGGGAAGTTGCCTGGATAGAGAAGCCCATGTCAGATGCTTCCTGATTAAATGACTTGGAAAGGGATTCCTGCCTTTTTTTTATGCCAGAAATAACCTCTTCTTTTTTCTGACTGTATTCATCACTTTCAAATATCCGGGGCAGTTCTTCTTTAACATGATCAATACAATGTTTCATGTCATTCACAAATTCTTTTCCCTTTCCGGGTGGAAACTTACAGGCAATAGGCTGATAGGGATCTTTAAAGTTATTTAAATAGCACCAGTCCGGGGAAGTTTTACGTTTTGCTGCAAGTTTTTTTACAAAGGGGACAACTGCGCTCATTTTGCCGATACCAGGAGGACCGGAAAGATACACATTAAATCCATCATTATTAATGTCCAAACCAAATTTCAAAGAGGATACAGCCCGATCCTGGCCAATAATTCCTTCTGCCGGTTTAATATCTCTGGTAGAGGTGATTCCCAATTCTTTGGCATCAAATGATTTTCTTAATTTATCTGCTGGCAATTCCCTAGTCATAATTGTTCCTTTCAGTAATTTGTTAAATCTTGTAACTTAGATATTTATGTCATATAGTCATGGTCATAGCCTCTTAGCGTCATTGAGTCATAGGGCCTTAGGTTCTTGTATTTTACGTTTATTTACATAGAAAGTTTAAAACAGATTATCATTTACTAATTATTTTTATATATAAATGAAACTGTATCGGAGTAACGGGGTATCGAAGTATCGAGAAATGATTGAAAATATCTATTGTTTTCTTTCCTCTCTTTTTTTCATTCTTCATGTTCCATTTATCTGGCTTCTGACCACTGGACTCTGACTTCTGAACATAAATTCTCTCAAGTTCTAACATTCTCACGTTCTCAAGTTCTGCCTTTTTCCTTCATCTTTTATCTTTCATGCTTTTATCATTTTCTTCAACTAGAGGCGGTTCATCAAAGGTAAATTCCTTATCTCTGATATATTTTTCCAGCCACTGGAACTGTTTGTTCATTCTATAAAGACGGTGAAGCAGCTCCCGGGGACCGTGTCCGGATCGTGGGAAAACCACAAGTTCAGTAGGAACACCATTAGCTTTCAATCCACGGTATAATTCTACACTCTGAGGCATAGGAACCCGCTTGTCGTTTTCACCAACCAGAATAAGGGTAGGAGTCGTAGCTTCATGGATACGGAATATGGGAGAGTGGGCCCGATAAGTGTCCAGAGGTGAATCTTCATGCCAGGGATCGCCTAAAAACCAGGGAGTCCGGTAAATACGTACATCACTCTGAGCATACATAGAAATCCAGTTGGAAGCCCCGGCACCGGAAGAAGCAGCTTTGAAACGGTCAGTGACTGTAATCAGCCAGTTTGTCATATGACCACCAGCGCTCCATCCCATTGTACCGAGTTTGTCCGGATCAGCAATCCCTTTTTCTATCAGATAATCTACTCCGGTCAGTACATCCCCATCAGCTTGATGGAAGTAATGACCTACCATATCTCTTAGTACTTTATTCCCATAGCCGGTGCTTCCCCGGTAATTGGGTTTCAGAATAGCGTACCCCCGACCGGCCCGGGCATGAGCATATCCGTCAAAACCCATTTTATCAGAGGCAGCAGGGCCGCCATGCGTATGAGCCAGCAGAGGATAGCGTTTACCTTTTTGGTAGTCAATGGGATAGATGAGAATACCTTCTACAGGATAGCCATCTTCGCCTTTCCATTCTATAACTTCATATTTAGCTAATTCAAAAGATTCAAGATCTTTCAGATAGGGATTGTATACCATTTTAGATGTAAACAGTTCCATATTTGCTATCCATAACTTCCCTGGATTATTAGGTGTATTAACTATATATGCGATATGATTAATCTCAGGAATATAATCAAATCCATAAAAAGAATGCATACCTTCAGTCAGCTGAGTAGTATTCCTGTTTTTCATATTTAATGAAAATATTTCTACATGTACTCCCATATTGGCTGTAAAGTATATGTGGTTTCCGTCTGCTGACCAGGTAGCTCCATAAATTTCCGGAGTGAAATCAGGCAGAATGAGTTCAGGCGTTCCTCCCTTGACAGGTACTATAAATAAGGCGCCTTGAAAGTAGGTTTCATCCAGTTCTTTATCTGAATCTGAGACAAAGAGAATATGCTTATTATCAGGTGAGAGTTCAATACTCGTTTCATATACTTCATTATTTGTGATTTGTTTTTTTGATTTATCTTTCAGGTTCATTAACCAGATCTCTGCTTTAAGTACATCATCATATAAAGGAGTAGGAGCCTTTGAATATACGATCTTGGAGTCGTCTCTGGAGAGATTAAAAGACTGAATACTGAAATCACCATCAGTCAGTTTTTTTTCTTCTTTGGATTTGACATCAATCACCCATAAATGTCGTGGCTTCCAGTTCTGTTCAAACAAAAAAGCATCATCCTTTTTTTCTTTCTTTTTCTTTTCTTCTGCTGTTAAAGGGTCAGTAGCTGAAAAATAGATCTGTTTTCCATCCGGTGACCATTGCAGTGAATGTATATCTCCTTCGTGTTTTGTGAACTGGATAGCTTCTCCTCCGGAGTTATTCAAAAAGAATATCTGAGAATCATCTGCACCGCGTTTACTGATAAAAGCAATAGTCTTTCCGTCAGGAGACCAGTATCCACCGCTTTCTCCGTCTTTACCATTGGTCATCTGTACCAGTCCGGTTCCATCTGTCTGTATCCGGTAAATGTGGGAGATATATTTGTTATCTTTCCAGCAGGCTTCAGACATAGTAAATAAAAGCTGGTCTCCGTTCGGAGATAATCTGGGACTGGATACTCTTTTCAAATTGACTACATCTGTAAAATTCATGGACCGTTTTTCCTGAGCTGTCAAAACAGTGATTGTCAGTAAAGACATTAAAATAATTAATTGACGGGTAAGGGATTTTTTGGTCATAATGTTCTCCTTCATTTACTGATTATTCAAATAGTGTTTATCAGAATAATGATTTTATCATTTAAACTATACTTTACTTTTGTTTCTCAAAAGGAGTTTCCTTAAAAATGTTTCCTATAAACTCCTTCATTATCCGATTAATTGAATTTATAACAGGAGTAGGAGGAGTATATCTTTCTGATGATGAAACATTTCCATAAGAAACAAGTTCACCTGTACTATTATCATATATTACATAATTTGATTTTAGATTTATATAATATTTAAAGTTTTTCTTCGACTGCAGTACTGCATCTTCCTCTCGCAATCCGGAGACGTTATAACTTCTGGTAGAAGTTGTGGCTTCTTTGGTTTTTTTGGAAAAAGAGAGAAGTAAATCTTCCAGAAATAAGATAAAGACAGGTTCGGATATGTCCAGCTGAACAGGGTGGGGAGGAAGATCAAAAGTGAATTTTTCTTTTTGGTTCAGGTCTAACGTACGTCTTTCATATTCAGGCTGTGTTTGGTAACTGATATATTCAATTCTTTCAAAGGTAGACTGTTCATCAAGGTGCTTTTCAAAATTTTCAATAAAATGTAAATAATATTTTTCTTTGGTATGATAAATATCCAGTTCGTTAAACAGCTTTTCATCTTTTATAAAATCAGCATTCTCAAACTGAGAAAGCAATAGTATTGCATGATTGATTTGTTTATTTGAATAATCAGGGTTAATAAAGCGTGTCTGATTTGCACAGGATGTAAAAAATATTAAGATCCCAAAGAAGGCTAAGTAGATAATTAATTTTTTCATAATGATTCCTCAACTATTTTTTTAATTATAATAATATATGTAATTTTTTCGATAATTCATATACAGTCTATTTATCGAATATATATATCTCAAAATGCCTGTCCCATACTAAAGGACCAGTGAAATCGAGGTTCACCGGGTTGAGGATCCCAATTAATACCCAGATCAATACGACCGACTCCAATAGGAGTATCTAATCGTAATCCCAGTCCGGGTGAAAAACGAAATTTTTGAAAGCGAAAATTTTCCGGGCTGGACCATACATTACCCATATCAAGAAAAACTACACCATTGAACATTTTATAAAGATTATGGCGGATTTCAATAATATGCCATTCCCATTTAAACTGTCCTCCCACAGGTACTTGTTCTTCATCAAGAGGGCCTAATTTTTGATACCTGAAACCGCGAATTGAATTCGGCCCTCCGGCATAAAAACGCTCGGACAAAGGTATTTTGGACAGACCTCCGTCTGCCTCCATTATACCAATTTCCATACCGGTAGCCAATACTGTCTTGGAACTGCGGGAATAAAAGTATTTGAAATTTCCCTTGAATCGCAGGAATCCATGCAGGCGCCGGGTAAAAGAACCCCCTAATTCTCCACTCAATTCAGTATAAAAACCCTGCCTAGGATTAAACAGGTTATCCCGAGTGTCATGGATCAGAGAAATTTCAAGACTGCGAATATCAGTTTTTACTTCTTTGGGGATATTTTTTACCTTAATCTCACTTAACTCTCCCTGTTGAATTCGAAGTCGGGTCATGATGTTCAAGTGCTGCAGAAAAGTTCTGCCCATGCTAAGACGGCCTCCGTACTGGTAGAGGTGATATCCTGGTTCTTCTTTATATTCAGTTCCCAGATTAAGATCAGTCTGCCAGGGGGTGGCAAAGGTCCAGGGTTCGGTAAAGGAAGCTTCCAGACCTCTCTGTATGAAGCTTAAACTCAGGGAGAGACCAATTTTTCTGGCACTGCCGGCTACATTACGATTATTCACTTCCATTTTTCCCCGCAACCGTTCTACAGATCCGTATCCCACTGAAGTATTTAATTCTATAGAGGGGTTTTCTTTGATATCAATTTGTATGTCTTTGCTGGTCGAATCTTCATTTCTCGCTGGCAAAGGACGGATAAATACACTTTCAAATAGACCAGTGAGGTAGAGTCGGCGCTGTGATTTCAGGAGAAGAGAATAATTTAATATATCTCCCGGTTTGAATTGCAATTCCCGGTGTATGACAAAAGGTTTGGTTTTCTCCACTTCTTTAAGAATTATATCTCCCACCCTGTACTGCAGTCCTTCTCTGATCCGAAAGTCAAGGATAGCTCGATGTTCCACTGAATCTATTCTGGCATCAGGTATCACTTCCGCCTCCAGATACCCATGATCAGCATATAGACGCAGTAAATTCAGGGTTGCTTCTTTAACTTTCTTTCTAGCAAACGGATCTCCAGTCTTTATTTTTATAATTTTGCGTAAGTACACATCAGTAAATATTCTATTTCCTAAAACACTGATTTCTTCGATGCTGGTGAGTTCACCTTCTTTCACAGTAATGGAGATATGAATCTTCTGCTGACTGGAATCCATCTGAACCTGAGAATCAACAATACGTGCTTCCAGATAGCCGTTCTGCTTATAGAAGAGAATAATATTTTTTAAATCATCCTGGAAAATATCCGGATGATACACTGTAGGGCCGAATAGGGTTGGCGGTCGGCATACCATCAGTTTGCGTAATCGTTGATCCGGGTAGATAGTATTATTCTTAAATGTCACGGATTTAATTTTTTCAGACTTAGGTTTTTCAGCCCCCGCCAGAAGGGAAGTTGTCAAACATGTCAATAAAAGTATAATCCTGTTTAGGATAAATTTTATTCTCATTTGAATTTCCAATTAAATTTCAGGTCAATACCAGCTTTGCCTTTCTGATCGGTTTGACTTTCAATTGATAAATTTTTGGAAAGTTTATAATTTAGGCGGATACTTTGCTCATTGGAGTGACCCACTCGGGTGGAATAGGATATTTTCATGCGATCTGTAATCGTTTTTGAAGCTACAAGTCTGGGCCCCCATGATTTTCCGAAGCGGAACAGATTACCTTTAATAGACATATCCTTTAGACCGAATACATCACCAATCTCCCGACTGGCAAAATCGGTTAGTTGTCTGCTTGAAATTTGTCCTAATCTTTCTTCCAGCACAGTACCAATGGATGATTTTCCTGATTTATCACTTCCGGTTAACTCTTTTCGAGTGGCACCTACAGTCAGCACAGTTATGATATCAGATTTTTCCAGAAAAGGATTGCTGGTCAGGGTAATATCAGCCTGATCCAGGGGGCCCTGAATCCCCAGTAAAACTGTATACTGCTGTCCGGATACAGTCTGATAATTTTTAATTTCAGCCCGGGCTTTGAAATCCAGCTGGGGATTGATGTGATAGGGATCAACAAAATCCAGAATACCGTGCTCAACCTCAAATTTGTGGTCCAGATATAGTATATAACCTTCTTCAACGGACATTCTTCCAGTCAGGTTGGGGGAAGCCAAGGTTCCGATAAAAGTGAGTTCAGGATGCAGGCGCAGGCGGGCGATGTTATTATTTATCCAGAGTTTATTGCTTTCCCGTACTCGTACATGGAGCTGGGTATTTTGAAGAAGCTGAGGAGGAGTGGACAGAGGACGTTCCACCTTTTGAAAAAAGGAGATAACTGCTTTGGGCCTGATGTTTCGGAGATAAGTGGACTCTCCCAGAATAATATCTCCTCCGATGGAATAACCGTCTTTTATTTTATTAACCTGTATATCCATATTCTTAATGGTTAGTTTCAATTCTTGAGCACGATGCATTTTCACCCCTTTTGCCTTTATCAGTATTTTCAGATCTCTTATCATTTTTTTTGAATATCTGGTGTTTCCTCTGGCAGTCATAGTCCCCTTATCCTTGGTAAAAGAAAGACTGTCAAGAGAAATGGAATTATTTTCAAAGGTCATTTCTATGAATCCCCGGGTAAAGGGAGTATCCAGAAAGTGAGGTTGTAAGGTCATATTTGTGGCGTTCAGAAATCCGTTTATGCGAGGATTTCTAACCGAACCTGATAGCAACATTTGACCATTCAAACTGCCGTCCAGCTGGTGAACACCTGATATGAATTCTTTCAGGGGATAAAGAGTCAAGTTATTTATACTGGCCTGTATATTCAATGTGTCGGGTGTACCCCCTCCTTGCAGGGTAAAGGTTTCTACATTGTCGGTTTTCAGTTGAAGATTAGCCTGAAATCTCTGGTTCCTAGCACCGGTTATCCAGCCTTCCATCCGAAAGGGCATATTCTCGATGATACCAGTAATTGGATTAATCAGTAATAGAGAATCTAACAAGGATATATTTACTTCCATTGACCGAATTGTTTTTTTATCCGGATCCAGTTTCACAGTTCCTTCTTCCACTCTAAGATGTCCCCGAAGTTTAGGTTTGCCCCATTTGCCTTCCCATTGTAAACTGTAGCTGCTGATACCTGATACCTGTATATCCAGTCCTAAAAGAGGAGGGATAAACTGCAGATCGATATTTTCCCCCTGGGCATGACCTCGAATATTACTTTCCTGATTTAGTGTATATCCCTTATTTGGTTGTTTGATCAGTTCTACATAAGCTTCAACTTGAGATGTATTTCCCCGGGTATACAAATCAAAAGGATGTAAAATGAGTGAATTTTCTTTTACTGTTACAGTACCTTTAAGAGAATCCAATGCACTTTGGTCTCTCCCCAGAGAATATATCTGAAAATCGAGTTTTCCGGAGAGGTCCTGATCATTTCCAGAGGCGGTAAGTATAAAATTAATAGTGCCTTTCCCCTGTATTCTTTTTTCATACACAGAGAGTATTTTTTTAAGAAGGATTTTTTCCCCTTCTGCTTGTATCTGCCAGCCCTGGCTGGGATCATGCTGGAAATCTGCCCTCACTGAACCAGCGGAAAATAATTCGGAAGGAGGGTCAATCTGATGATCAATTGAAAAGAGAGAATCAGAGGAGATGGATTGCCCCCACGCTGAGATTTTTAGATATCCTGCAAAGGAAGGGATATCATACTTCCCGGAAGTATGAAAGAACAGACTGTCTTTACACAGAATCAGCGGGTCCAAACGCACCTGTTTTTCTGCAAGGGTAAGTTTCAGTTCACCCTGATCCCAGGTTAGGTTTTTATATTTGGGATTGGTCAATACAGCATGAAGGCTTCCCTGTGGATTACTGAGAGGGCCGGATATACTTCCCTGATACGAAAAACCACTCATAAGATCAATTTCAGGAAATAAATTTTTCGTGGAATCTTCTGATAAACTGCGGCCGGAAAATTTAGCATTTTCTATATGTATTTTTCTCTTCCGATATACAATTGATGCGGTCAGAGAGTCCAGGGGGAAAGCATGATAGGTGATTGCTTTTCCCTGTATCTCAGTTGTGATGACCGGGTCATATACAGAGCCCTGTATCTTTCCATCTGCATAGAGAGAACCTTTTAGGTCTGAGAGAGGCAACAGAGCGGCAATGGTTTCTAAACGGGGAATATCAAAAGTATATTCTCCCTTTATTTTTTCTCTGTATAGTCTCCACTGACTCTTTAGTCCGTTTTCATCTTGACCTACTATAAGAGAAGCAGAACCGGATTGTGCAGACAGCTTTATACTGATGTCTGGTAGTTTTGTGTTCTTATATCTGATATGGGTCAGATTCAGCTGAGAATCGAGGTACAGATCCTTCAGTGAATGAACCGGGCCGGAAGATATCAAATGTCCATGTATTTTTCCTTCAGGATCGGCTGGATCTTGAAAGATAATGTTATTTAAATTTGTTAACTGTATGTCAGTTATACTGAGTGAAAGATGGTGGTTCAACAGACTATCCATAACCAGAAAACCTTTACCTGAGATCTGTCCGGTGGATGAAGTGATATTCAGATTTTCCACAGTGATCAGAGAATCCTTTCCTTCTGCCCGCAGGGAAGCCTGAAATGCAGGGTTATAACCTAATCTGATATCACTTAATTCCACTGTACTTTGGTAATTGGTTGTACTTTTATTACTCCTTAACTGTATAAAAGCACTCATCCTGCCGGTTATAGGGGTAAGGGTAGGAGCAAGTGATGGAGGGAGGAGAACAGAGAGGTCCTGAATAGGACCCTGTACAGAAAGGGTTCCCTGAAAATTTGATAGAGGATTAATCTTTCCTTCTGCTTTGCCAGTACAGACTAAACCGGCGCATCGGGTTTTAAGATCATGGATCTGCCAGTAATCAGGACAGATATTTCCAGTAATATTGGTCTGGCCGAGAAAGTATTCTTGGTTCTGGTACTCAATTTTCCCGGAGTCAGAAGAAAACCGGAATGAGAAATTTTTGTTTTCTTGTTGCGACCACTTGATTTTAATTTCTCTTAGAGTTCCATTTAATGGTATTTTTTTATCTTGATAAGTAATACGGGAATTGATAATATTAATATTCTTGATCAAAATCTGAAGAGGTGGAGTATCTTTTTTATTACTATCCTGGTTTTGTGTTGATGAGGATAGGAGGATTCTTCCGGTACTGTTTCTTTTGATCGCAAGGTGTATACTGTCAAGGTGAAGCGATTGAAGGGTATAATTACTTTTAAGAAAGTCGAAAATACAGTAATGGATAATTCCGTGTTTTATGTTCAGAAATACGGAACCATCAGGATAGTCAATAGCTATATGCTTTACCTGAAAACGGCTGAACAGGTTGGTTTCCACCTCTTCAATGGACAGAGTAAATCCATCTGGAAAAGTCAGTTTTTTGCGGATTATACTGCCGATCAATTTTTCCCCGGGGCTGGAAGTTATAAAAACCATAAAAAAAAGCAATAACACAACCAATAAACATAATCCGGCAATAATTATTCGAAGAGGCTTTTTCAGTTTCTCAGTGTACATTTATTTGAATTTAATTGTTCATTCATAACACATATTTGCTCCGGGCCATTGCTGATGAATGAGCTGCATTATAGAATCCCTGGCAGCCGGAGTGAAATAAAATTCTGGACAGATGTCATTGTTCTTATGTTTTACACCGAAATGAACATGTGTTCCGCTTGTTCCTTGAAAAAGATTTCCTATTATTTCACCCTGGGTAACTTCCTGTCCCTCATTAACCAATATATTATCCAGCTGAGCTTGACCATGTGCAGGATCAGAAGTCATGGGCTCAAAGGCATAGGTAACAGAAAAGTTAGAATTATATTGTAATTCCAAATTTACCTGCCAGTTTCCATTACCATCATTTTGCCATAAGTGTACTGTTTTGATCTCACCTGGACAGACTGCCTGAAAAGAAGCCAGATTTTTATTAGAGAAAAAATCAATACCCCGATGTTCAAATCCCCAGGGGCAGTTGCTGTCAACACTGAATGCTTCATTAATCGGCCCCATATCTTCAATATTAACAAATGGTGTGATCATGTTAAAATCTTCATCCAATCGCTCGCTGGAATTCTCTTCCTGAGGACATACACAGCTGATTAATAGAATTCCTGATAAAATAAAACTTCCATATTTGAATACTACAAAAAGGTTCTTCATGTTATATCTCCTGAGAATATATTTAATATACAGAACAATATATTCATTATCTACCAGATGTTCAGAGGATGGGCTTCAGTGTTAAAAATTTTCTTGTCAAAGTCGAATGCATCCTGTGAAGAGAAAAGCAGATAAAAATATTTTAAGGTTTCAGCCAGAAAAAAACTTTGCATTGCATCCATTTTTTCTTTGGTTTTTACACTTTTAAGATGTGAGTATCCGACTTCATTTTTACAGTATTTCACAACACTTTCAAAGTAAATTTTTCCAATGTCGAGGTATTCAGGGTCATTGGTAAAATGATATAAATAGTATGTAGATTCGATATTTTCAGGTCGGAGCAGGTAATAATCTGCTTTAGTTTCCATGGTCTTATAATCAATTAATTCCGGTTCTATATCATGCAGCATCCACATGTTGTAACAGCTTTCATGTAATTTTTCTGCTCTGGTGATATCCCCGCTTAAGGAAAGAACTGCAGGAAAAAAAGCATCCAGAGCACCGAAATATGTATGGGTTCTGTTACCAGTAACCATTTTAGTCCACCCATACCATAAATTACCTTTTACTGTATCAGCAAGATGCTTATGAATGGCTTTTATACTTACATCCCACATTTTTTTGAAATCTTCATCCCTGAACATGAGCCAGCTTTTAAAAAGGTACTCATAATAAGAATCTATACATGCGCTGATATGAGAATCTGTATTGACCCACTCACCGGTTTCGATGTCAATTGCTGTTCCTACCAGATCAAGTTCAGAACGTCTTTGAAACACAGCCTGTACTGCTTTTTTGGTTTTTTCATAATAAATGGGATTGCCAGTAATTTTTGATAAAGTACCCCATTCCAGCATAAGTGTCCCTATCTCTGCCGGATTGTTAATGGGATCTTTAGTTTGACCGGTTTGCAGATTAACGTAACGAAAGGGCATACCTGTAGGGGATGAAAAAGCCGGCAAAAGACGGTCAGCCAAGTCCTGGGCTAAATCAAGCAGTCTTTTATCACCATCTAACTGATAAGCGGACAATAATCCCCCTAATAATCTGATATTGATTTCAAAAAGCTGAACATCAATAGATTTGTTAAAATCCAACTTTTTTAGAATCAGCTTTTTAGCCTGGGCAGCTTCTGAATTTAACCCCATGATCAGCATTGTACTCAGAGCATCAACAGGTGTCATTAATAAGGATTCTCCATACCAGTCATGATACCCTTTTGAAAGTGGTTTAAGATCATCATGCTCCCATGCATATTGTTTGTACCCGTTCCAGGCATGTATGAATTCTTTTTTAACTTTTTCTGCCAGTAGTTGTGTATTAATACTATTTCCCTTGTCTTGCAACTCATTTTCCTTTCTGGAACAGTTAAAAAATATATTAAACAGATGTAAAAGAATAAGCATTAAATAAAATTTTTTTGTCATAAGATTCCTCTTTAAAGATTCTACAATTAAAAGAAAATTAATTTTTCTCAGCAATTACCAGCATTTCAAAATCTTCGGTGGTCAGCTTATGCTTTCGACTAAAAGCTCCCATTTTGGCACCGAAAATATCAATGGTGGTGTAATGCAGTGATTTCAGCAGCCAGGTTATTTCGGAAGGAATATAATATCTTTCATTACAGTGAAGTTGTTTTTTCTTGCCGGAATCATCTACAACAGTGGTAATATTATAATCACGAAATGTCATTAAATCAAAAGTATTTTGGTCATAAGTAGCATTACCTTCTGTGGTTTGGGTAGCAAGAAAATCCTTTACGGAATGAAACAGGGGAAAGAGTCCATTTAAGGTGGTGAAGATAAATTTTCCTTTTGGTTTTAAGGCCCGGGTGGCATTCTGGAGAATCCGGTAATTCATCTCATCGGTTTCCATAAGAGGAAAGGCTCCTTCGCAGAGCATAATCACCAGATCAAATTCCTCCTGAAATGTAAGAATTCTTGCATCTGCTTTTTTAAATTCGACTTTTATCTTTGATTTTTTTGCTTTCTCTTTTGCCCGTTTTAACTGTGAATCGGATAGATCAATGCCTGTTACCTGATATCCACGTCTGGCGAATTCCAGGGAATGACGGCCGGTACCGCATCCTATATCCAGAATTATAGTATTTTTGGTAAAGTTGATTTCATGTTCAATAAAATCACATTCGCCTAAGGTGCCCTGGGTAAAGGACTCCTGGTCATAGTTTATACCATAATTTTCGAATAGTTCCTCATACCAAGGTTTCATCTGATACCCTCTTTAAAACAGTTATGCATAAATATTATAATTTATAAATAAAAATTTCATTTTTTAATACACTTAATTATGTCTTTCAGTTTTATAAAAGCCTTGGGAAGGATCATTACCAGTAGGAATGGAATTTGTTAGCTCAAGCTGCCACACAATTTTTCCCGGGTGACTTTTACCAGACGTTTTGCTGCTGTAATTAATATGTTTCAATTAGGGAGCAGGTTGGCATCACAAACCGGAAAATCGTCCTTGCTGGTAAAACCAAATTCCCAGATGAAAACATTAGTCTGTCGATCCAGTTCAACTGCTGCATGGTAATCACTGTTTTGCTGAGCTACCAGAAGATTGCCATTGTCCAGTATCTGGGGATCATGAGGAGAATTACTAATATTAGTGATTGTTTCAACCGGAGTACCGGTATTATCAGGCAGCAGTTTCGCTTCGGTTTGATTACTACCCATACTGTCAGGTAATTCCAGTTTCCAGACAACTTCACCTTTCATGTCCACTTCATACAGAATATCGGGATTCACATATTTATATATAAAGAAAGTGTTTCCCTGATAGGCTGCTTTCGTGATAGCGGTCAATCCTTTTTCTAGATTTATTTCCCTATCGGTTGTACACGGTTGTTGAATAAGAGCAATATACATGCTTGTCTCCTGAATCGGGTTATGATCATAAAATTATTTTTAATTGTGGCTGCTTCTACTTTTATGCATTGAAAAAAAAAGTTATCGGTAATCAAAAATACTACCACCAATGAATTCGCGTAATATGGAATTAAACGGGATCTTGTCAGGTTCTAAAGGAATAAAAAAATACAGCAGTTGGATTAATCGCTGCGCTTCGGAGTAAATGTATTCACTATTTGATATTGAATCCAATAAAGGTTTGAGAACATATCGAAATACTGCCGGTTCATATATCAGGGATGAGTTGAAAATTATATCCGCATTTTCCTGAAAGGGGAAAATATACTTTTCTTCTCCTCTTATCACTTCAGACCATTGATGAAGTGTATACGTGAGGGGATGATTTCTAAAATAATGTCCACGTATCAGGCGTCTCAGCAAACGTATATCACTGGTGGGTACTCTAACATGGTTGGTAATATTAAGTTGGGTCAGGGAACTTATATATATTTTATATTTTTTCTTTTTTTGTATTGCCAGAGTTACATTATTATCAAGTGCATGCATACCTTCAATCAATACAGGATTATTGGGCTTAAGTTTACAGATATGTCCGGGGATTTGTTTTCTGGTTTTAAAATCAAATTTTGGTAATTTAACAGTTTTACCATTGAATAGATTAACAACATCATTGTTCAATCTTTCAATATTAACTGCCCTGGGAGATTCAATTTCTGATGTCGGGCTGAGATTTTTAAGGGTTTTATCAATCTCGTAATAGTAATTATCCAGGGAAAGAATAATTGGATCCAAACCATTGGTTACAAGCTGAACAGCAAGACGTTTGGTAAAAGTTGTTTTGCCAGAAGAAGAGGGACCTCCAATTAATACTGTACGGATATTTTTTCTATTATAAGTAATAGTTTCAGCTATCTGCATGATTTTTTTCTCATGGAGTGTTTCTGAAACATTAATTAATTCTGATATTTTATCATTATCAATTATTTGATTGATATCAGCTGCTTTCTTAATGTTAAGAATTTCTTCCCAATGCTTACATTCTCTGAGAATTTTGAAATAACTTTTTTGTTTTGTTAATGGTGAAAGATGCTTATCATCTATTTTTTCCGGGAGATTGATAATAAATCCAGGATACGAATAGATGATATCAAAGGTATTAATATATCCAGTTTTTATGAATAGGGGTGAGTTAAGAAAATCAGTATATTCATTTAATCGATAAAATTTTAAATATGATTGTTCACGATTACCTAATAACAGAGAAGAATCTTCACCTTTAATAAT
Source organism: bacterium (assembly GCA_046483025.1). GTDB lineage: Bacteria > Zhuqueibacterota > QNDG01 > QNDG01 > CAYUAG01 > CAYUAG01. The sequence goes on along the minus strand of JAWODZ010000135.1, from coordinate 15,242 downwards.
AAACTCCTCTAAAGCTTTACTTATAAGCAAATTATGGGGAATTATATCTTCATCCTTTTCAATAATTTCTTTTACTTTTCTTTTAATTTTTTTAATTGATTTTTTTTTGATGGGGTCACCAGTCAAAAGACTGCAATACAGATTACTACCCAGCGTATAGTTAATTACTATATGTTGGTCGGGAAAAAGATCATTAAAGACTTTAAAAATTATAAAGCACAGAGTTTTACGATAAATACTCAGTGTTTGTGGAGACTCTTTGTACAGCCATTCAATGAAACAGTCTTCTTCAATTTTATATTTCAGATCAACTATCTGATTATTGACTCTTGCTAATAGGATTTTTTGGTGGGATGGAGGAGAGATGATATCAATAATTTCCAGAGGACTTGTCTGCTTAAGAAATGATTTTTTTGTTCCATCTTTGAATGATGCTGTAAATGTATTTTCTTTAATTCTTAATTTCATTTATCCTTATTAAATATTATATTTAAAAGTTACATATTTATTATAATATATAAATTAGTGGCATTATTTACAAGTTTTTCATTGATAAATATTCAAATTTTTTTTATTTTAATCTAATGAGGTGTTAATGTCTGTAATTCAAGAGAACATAGGAATTATTGGAGTAGGCCGATTGGGCTCACAACTGTCAATCATGCTTAAGGAAGCTGATTATCAGATATCCATAGTTATTGATAGAGATACCTATAAAGCTATCAAATGTATGAATGAATGTAATGCCCTGATTTCTTCAGACTCTATATTTGACATTGGAAATAATATTACCATCCTGTTCATCTGTGTTCAGGATGATAATATCACCGGAATAGCAAATGAGTTGGCAAAAAATGAAAATTTAAATAAAGATTTGATTATTGCTCATACCTCTGGTTTACATACATCGGAAATATTACACTCAGTCAGTAATAAGAATGTACATCTGTGTTCATTTCATCCCTGTTACAGTTTTACCAGTAAAGATAATGCCCTTCCTGAAGATATCTATTATGCTGTTGAAGGGGATGATAGAGGTTATGAAAGATTAGAGAAGGTGGCAGAATGTTTAGGTGGTAAACCGTTCCGGATTAATAAAAAGGAAAAAATTGTATACCATACAGCCTGCAGTATGGCATCAAATTTTCTGGTTGGATTAATGTACATTGTTGATGAGCTTTTAGATGAAAACATGGAAATTAATAAATCAGATTTTCTCTGGCCACTTGTACAGGGTACTCTGGATAATATTAAGAACAGGGGTATTGATATGGCTTTAACCGGTCCTATTATACGTGGTGATGCACAAACTGTGCGACAACATTTAAAGACGCTTGGAAATTTTGATAAAAGAGTTGTGGATTTATATGTTTACATAGGAGAAAAGCTATTACAAATAGCAAAAGATGAAGATCTCTCAAGGGAAAAATTTAAAAATATAAAGAAATTATTTAAAAAATATAAGTCCGGAAAATTATAAAGTTACATCAAACAAACAATGGATATTAACATGTTAAAAACAATAATGATTATTATAGGTATTACTGCAGGTATGATTTTATTGTACAGCTGTGATGCTCAGGAAACTAAAATTTATCTGCCTCCTCCAGAATCAGAGAAAGGGGTATCTGTGGAAAAAGCATTGTCAAAGAGACGTTCAGTCAGAGACTACACGGAACAGACTTTAGATCTCCAGCAAATTTCGCAGTTGCTCTGGTCTGCTCAGGGCATTACTTCTGATCGGGGGGGCAGAACAGCACCTTCTGCCGGTGCAACCTATCCTCTTGAGATTTATTTAGTAGTAAATAAATCCGAAATGCTAACTGCAGGTGTGTATCATTATGACAATAAAAATCATTCTATTCAGCTGGTAAAAAAGGGTTCTTGGGGAAAGAAATTAAGTCAGGCATCCTTAGGTCAAGCATCGATTGAACAGGCGCCTGTGGATATTATCATTACTGCAGTAGTCCAAAGGACTGCGGAACGATACGGAAAACGTGCTGAACGGTATGTATACATGGAAGCAGGACATGTAAGTCAGAATATTTACCTGCAGGCCGAATCGCTGGGATTAGGTACAGTGGTCATAGGAGCGTTTCACGATAATCAAGTACAGAAAGTCATGGGTATTGAGGAAGAGGTGATGTCGATCATGCCGATAGGAAGAAAAAAATAGTATTTAGTCTGGATTATTCATGAATCTCACAGGAGAACAGGTCAGAGGTGGATTCCCGCCTGAAAATTGCGGGAATGACCGGGGGATGGGCTGTCATTCCCGAAATCATGTATCGGGAATCCAGGGAGGAGAGAAATCCATAATAAAAAAGAGGTTATCCTTGCTCAGGAAAAAATTTGTGAATACTTCAGGTTAGTTGTCTACTGATAAGTATTTTCAATAAATTCATATAATTCACGTTTATGGAAGAAATGATAATTTATAGTAAAAGAGAGATAAAAAATGGATGATAGTTTAAAAATAAGCAGAAGAGAATTTATAAAAAAGTCTTCGGCCATTACTGTCTGTGCTTCATGTATTCCCTGTTTAAATCTGGATACTTTAGCGCTTTCATCTTCACATACTGAAGCTCGATACTATGAAAAGCTGAAAGGAAATAAAATCCAGTGTCATTTATGTCCCTGGAATTGTGTGGTTGAACCAGGAAAAAAAGGTCACTGTCAGGTGAGAGTAAATCGCAGTGGAACTTATAATACCCTAGTATATGGAAAAATCAGTGCTTATCATAATGATCCTATTGAAAAAAAGCCGTTTTACCATGTCTTACCATCAACGTATGCTTTTTCCATAGCCTCGGTGGGATGTAATGTTGACTGTTTATTTTGTCAAAACTGGGAATTAGCCAGAAGAAGTCTTACAGATGTTAAAACAGTTGATTTTACTCCTGATGAGATAGTGGAATATGCAAAAAAAGTCAATTCTACATCCATAGCTTTTACTTACAATGAACCCACAATATTCAATGAATTTGTTTATGATGTGGCTGAAATAGCTCAGAATAAGGGGCTGAAAACAGTTATTGTTTCCAATGGATATATTAACAGACGACCCTTGCTTGATCTCGTTTCAAAGATTGATGCCTATAAAGTTGACCTTAAGGCATTTACACAGGATTATTATCGGAATGTTGTGCATGGGAGATTGGAACCGATAAAGGAAACTCTGATTACTCTGAAACAAGAAGGCATATGGAGTGAAATCGTCTATCTTATAGTACCAACCTTAAACGATAATATGGATGATATAAAAAGGATGTGTAAGTGGATAAAGAGTGAACTCGGAGATGATGTGCCTGTTCATTTTTCCCGATTTTATCCGAAATACAAATTGAGAAATTTACCACCTACACCGGTAAAAACTATGGTCAAGGCTCGTAAAACCGCACTTGATGCCGGAATTAAATTTGCGTATTTGGGTAATATCCCAGGACATGAAGGAGAGAATACTTATTGTCCTTCTTGCAGTAAAACTCTGATCAGAAGAGTAGGATATAGGGTATATGAAAATCATATTAAACATGGAAAGTGCAGGTATTGCAGTGAAAATATTCCCGGGATCTGGGATTAATGGTCAAAAAAGCAATTGTTGTTATCAGTATTACTTCAGGACTTTTTTAAAATGATGTGAAGTGATTCTGGTTGACTTTTCTTATAATTATTGTGACAGTGCCCATCTATTGTATTATTACACATAGCTGATTAGTTTGAACTATAGTTGGTTTGGTATTATCCACACTTTCAATAATTATATATATTTTAATATATGGAGTCTTTTATGAAAAAGATAAACATTATTTACAGATTATTTTTAATGATTTTGCTTATTACCTTACCTTGCTTTGCTCAGCATATTAACGAGCAGGATAATTATTTACCGATATTTCATTCTATATCCAGTCATACACTGTATGATTATGTTGAAGAGCTGGCTTCTGAAAAGTATGGAGGCAGATTGACCGGCACTGTAGGATTTGATTCTGCTGCAGCCTGGTGTGCTTCTTTGTTTCAGGACTGGGGAATTGAATCAGCAGGTGATAATAATAGTTATTTCCAGGATTTTGATATTGCTTATACACTTGTTTTTTCTGATTGCAAGGTACAATTATCAGTACCCTTCCAGGGGGATACTCTGGTTAAATTATATTCTTATTATGATGAATTTATTCCTGGAGCAACTTCAGCCTCCGGAGAAATTACAGCTGAAGTTGTGTATGCCGGATATGGCATAACCGCACCTGAACTCGATTATGACGATTACAAAGATATTCAGGTTAAGGATAAAATTATTCTCATTGAAAGTGAAGTACCTGTATCTGTTGATGATGAGAAAATTTTTCAAAAATGGAGACCCTATTCATTCCACCAGTATAAATTAAAGAATGCAGTAAAACATGGTGCCAGAGGAATGTTGTATAATTACGGCCCTATTGTAAATCCCAACAATGCCTATAATCCAGATTTTATTTATTCTCATATTGGTGAAGAAGTAGTGTCTGATATATTTTCCGGTACGGGGAAAAAACATAGAGAAGTTGTGGAAAACATTAAGAAGAAATTAACACCGGAATCTTTTTCTACTAATAAAATAGTTACAATAAAAAATACAACCGAATATCATCCTGAAGGAAAAGGAGCAAATGTTATTGGATTTATTGAAGGGAATAATGCAGAATTAAAAGAAGAAGTTATTGTTTTAGGAGGGCATTTAGATCATTTGGGATCTTGTTATGAGAGGATACCCGGAGCTAATGATAATGCATCGGGAGTGGCAGTAGTTCTGGGCGCTGCTCAGGCTCTGTCCCGAATAAAAGATCATTTACAAAGATCAGTTCTTTTTGTTCTTTTCGGAGCAGAGGAGCAAGGTGTGATAGGATCAAAAGTTTTTTTAGATGAACCTCCTGTTTCCTTGGAAAATATTGTCTGTTTCTTGAATTTTGACGGGGTAGGCTGTGGAAATACTATTCATGCCCGGGGTGGAGAAAATTATCCTGATTTATGGAAATATATTTCAAAAGTAAATGATGAGTATATCAAACAAGATATGAAACCGTATTATACCCAAAATATAACCCGCCCCAGACTGGATGCAGTTAGGTTTATATGGAAAGGAGTACCCAGCATATCTTTTTCTGTTTCAGGAGCTCCATCATATTATCATACTCCTCAGGATGATATTGATACTATAACTCCAGAGATTATGGAGGATTTAACCAGGATTATTTTTATGTCAGTGATAGAAATGGCGAATACAGAGAGAATATCTGAATGATAATATTATTAGTTTAAAGAGGGGAATGATATTAAACAAAATAATAAAAATATTTTTAAAGATCCCTGGTATAAAATACACGGGAGGATCTGGCCCGTAGGATTAGGCCGTTTGTTTTGGTTGAGAATGTTCTGGCCAGGTATATTGATTTGAATATAGTGCAATCGATCCCGATAGAGAAAAAACAAAGTATAAAAGTATGACATTTAGTAATATTTTCAAGATGGAGAGGAGGTATAATGAAAGGGTTAAAAATAATTTTTATTATTTTTTTATTTTTCCGGCAAGTTGCTGCTCAGGAAATGGTTCGACAACCTGCCAGAGCAGGTCAGTTTTATCCTGGGTCTGCTGTGGAACTCAGAAAAACCATTGATAATTATCTGGATAAATCCACTCAATGTACAACATCCGGAGAAATTAAAGGGTTATGGGTACCACATGCCGGATATCAGTTCAGCGGACAAATTGCAGCAAATGGGTATAGTTGTTTAAAGAATTCAAAATTTGATTTAGTTATACTGATCGGGCCCAGTCATTATTACAGATTATCTGGTGCTTCCATCGGAAATTGGAGCGGATATAAAACTCCTTTGGGTTTGGCACTGATTGATACTGTGATTGCAAATAAATTACGTTCGGAATGCTCACTCATACATTGTATCAATGATGCTCATAATAATGAACACTCTCTGGAAGTACAGGTTCCATTTCTGCAGACAGTTTTACCAGGAGTTCCAATTATTCCAGTACTTACGGGATTCAATGTTTCTTACCGAGATTGTGAAGAAATTGCCACAGCTATTGTTGATATATGCAGAAATAAAAAAATATTAATTATTGCCAGCTCTGATATGTCTCATTTTCCTGATTATTCCAATGCCTGTGCAGTGGATAAAAAAATGCTAGAGGTGATTCAGAGTTTCAATCCTGAAAAGGTATTGAATACCAACAAAACTATATTACGGCAAAATATCCCCTCTCTCGATTGTACTCTCTGCGGTCTGAATGCTCTGGTAACAATGATGTTGGCTGTAAAAAAAATTAATGCAGATACAGTTAAGATACTTTCCTATGCTAATTCAGGAGATGTGTTGGAAAACAGAGAGAGAGTGGTAGGATATGGAGCAGGGATTTTTTATGAAAAAATTGATAATCCTATAAAAAAGAAGGGGAGGATCATGGATGAAATAAAGTTTTCCAGAGAAGAAGAAAAGAAGCTTTTTACTATAGCACGGAAAAGCGTTATACATGCTTTAGAAAATAAAGAGCCACCCACTTTTTTAATTGAAGAAGAAAATTTAAAAGAAAAAAGGGGGGTTTTTGTTACTTTAATGAATAGTGGCAGATTAAGGGGATGTATTGGCTATTTTGAAGCTGAAAAACCTCTTTATTCAATAGTTTCTCAGATGGCTGCAGCAGCAGCAACCCAGGATTACAGATTTGCATATAATCCGGTCAGGGTACAAGAAATGGATGAAATAAGTATTAAAATTTCTATTCTGTCAAGACTAAAAAAAATTGATTCTATTGATGAAATAGAAATAGGTAAACACGGGATTTGGATAAAACAGGGAATGAGAGGAGGAACATATTTGCCCGAAGTTGCTACTGAGATGGGCTGGAATAAAATTGAATTTCTGGAACACTGTTGTGTAGAAAAAGCAGGACTTTCCAGAGATGCCTGGAAAAAAGATGCAGATATATATATTTATAGTTCTCAAATACTGGATGAGAAAGATTTATCATAACGAATAGTCAACAGAAATTACAAATAGAACAATGAGATAATAAGTTAATAATTATTTAAAAAGAGGTTGTTATTTTGTTGATAAAATTATATATTGAGTTTAATTAATGTGATTATCAAAATAGTTTTGCTGTAAATGAAAGAAGTAAATACTACGAATAGTATTTTTTAAAAACAGCGATTAAGCATTAAAGCTAAGGAGGAAATGATGAAAATAGGAGTAAAAAATTTTGATGATGTATATGTTTTAAATGTAAAGGGCAAATTGATGGGCGGTCCGGAAACAAGTGCTATGCATGATAAGGTTAAAGAACTATTGGCAGAAGATAAAAAGAAAATTGTGATAGATCTTTCGAAAGTTAAGTGGATGAATAGTTCTGGATTGGGAGTCTTAATGGGCTGTTTTACTTCCTTAAAGAATGCCGGAGGAGAGTTAAAAATTTGTGGGGCAACAGATAAAGTGAAAAGTCTATTTATGATTACAAAATTGATTACTCTATTTGAATCTTATAAAAATGTAAAAGAAGCAGTAGAATCATTTAAGTAAAAAGAAGATCTACTTTCATTGATTTTTTTCTAGAGTTTTATATAAATTGGTTTTAAATAAATTATTGTTTGTCAAACCATAGAGTTGTAAGAAAAAAGAATATATGATTTTCATAGGATAATGCAACTATGAAATAGTTTAAAATTTGACTCTATGGTTTACTTTTTATAATCAAATTTAATTAAATATAATGAATAAAGAAGAGAAAATTTCATTAAAAAATATTAGTGTATCCATTAAGGATGAATTAGAATGTTTTGAGTCAGAATTAGAGACTAATTTTCAATCTGAAGTAAAATTTTTACAACCACTTTGCGATCATATGAAATCCGGCAAGGGCAAAAGGATTCGTCCTATTCTGTTTTTTCTCATTCAGGGATTATGCGGACAACCTGATGTCAACACAGTAGCTATACCTGTTTTTTTAGAAATCCTGCATACTGCCACACTTATTCATGATGATGTAATTGATAAAGCTTTAAAAAGAAGAGAAACCAAAACCATAAATGTTCTATGGGGTAATAAGACAGCAATTTTATTCGGTGATTATTTGTTTGCTAAAGTTCTTGAGCTTGGCGTTGCTACCCGGAATTTTAAAATCCTTGAATTTATCGTATCAGTAGTTAAAAAAATAAGTGAGGGAGAACTCAGACAAGCGTTTAAAAGTCAAGAGATAAAAGAAAATGTCTATTACGATATAATAAGAGATAAAACCGCTGCTCTTTTTAAGGTTTCTTGTATGCTGGCGGGTTTGTCGCAATCTCTGAAAGAAGAGGATATAATCAGATTAGGAAATTTTGGAGAACTTTTTGGAATGGCATATCAGATAAAAGATGATATCTTAGATATATCTGGAAAGACAAAATTGCTGGGGAAATCATCCCAACAGGATTTATCCGATGGAAAATTTACTCTGCCCTTTATTATTGTTTATACAAGGGCTTCCAAAAAAGAAAAAAAATATTTACAGGATATAATTTCAGAGGGCAGTGCAGAAGGACTTAAAACTGCATATGCTTTTATTGATAAAAACAGGGGGCTGGAATTAACAGAAAAAGAATTAATGTCAATTAGTCGTGAAGCAGAGAAGATTTTAAAGGATTTTAATCCTTCAATATATAGAGATTCTTTAGAAAGTTTATTGGAATATAATTATTTGAGAAAATCATGAGAAGAATTCAGCTTTTTTTTATCTGCTTGTTATTTTTGTTCAGCTGTAAGCAGGCATCCCGGCAGGAACCTTATACTAAAAGTAGGTTTCTTATGGATACCTATGTTCGTATTTCTGTTTACGATAAGATTTTCAACAAAAATAGGGTTGAGATTATTGTGGATAGTGCATTGTCTGTGATGCAAATGCTAGAAAAAAAACTTTCTGCTTATTATAGAGATAGTGAAATTTATACAGTAAACCTTTGGGCGGATAAAAAGTGGATTAATGTTTCCAGACCAGTATCTGATTGTTTATACAAGTGTCTGGAGATGAGTCGGTTAAGTTCAGGGAATTTTGATATAAGTATAGGAGTTATAAAGCAGCATTGGTGTTTTAATCCTGATTCTGCAGTTATCCCGGATAGTTTGCTCATCAAAGAATTACTTCCGAAAGTTGATTATAAAAAGATTGCCTTGCAAAATAGAAAGATACGTTTTAAAAAATCGGGGATGAAAATTGATTTAGGAGGTGCTGCCAAAGGATATATCATTGACAGTGCTCTGGCCTTTTTAGAAAAAGAAAAAATTGATTCAGTTATAATTGAAGGCGGAGGTGATTTTCGCATTTCTGGAAATCATCCCGAGCGTCATCAATGGCGTATAGGAGTACGACATCCCAGAAAAAGAGGTATGAAAACAGTTGCAGTGATTGAAACTAAGGCAACAGGTTTTGCTACATCTGGTGATTATGAAAGATTTTTTTTCAAAAACGGTGTCCGTTACCATCATCTGCTTGATCCTGAAACCGGATATCCGGCACAGCATACAGTAAGTGTTACTATAAAAGCTGAAACTGCATTTAGAGCTGATGCTATAGCAACAGCTGTTTTTATCATGGGTCCGGAAGCAGGTATGGATTTTATAGAAGATTTAGATTCAATTGAAGGTTTAATTATATATGAGAACAGTAAAAATGAACTCATGTATAAAAAATCACAGGGGTTTGCCGCTAAGATTAATTTATAAAGTTTGGGGAGGGTTATAATGCCTCGTACCTTAATAACAGGTGCTGCAGGATTTTTAGGATCACATTTATGTGATTATTTGCTATCCAAAGGACATGAAGTAATTGGCATAGATAATTTAATTACTGGTAATATTGATAATATTTCTCATCTACATAATGAAAATTTTGAATTTATTAAACATGATGTAACACATTATATGTATATTGAAGGAGAAATTGATTATATACTTCATTTTGCTTCCCCGGCTAGTCCGCGGGATTATATGGAACTGCCAATCCAAACTCTTAAAGTAGGTTCATTAGGTACACACAAGGCCTTGGGATTAGCTTTGGCTAAAAAAGCAACATTCCTTCTTGCTTCTACTTCCGAGGTATACGGAGATCCGCATATACATCCTCAAGCTGAGACCTATTGGGGGAATGTTAATCCCGTAGGTCCGCGAGGGGTATATGATGAAGCAAAACGTTTTGCAGAAGCATTGGTAATGGCATACAATCGCTATCATCAGGTTGATACCAGAATTGCCAGAATATTTAATACTTATGGGCCACGTATGCGCCCCGAAGATGGGAGAGCAGTACCAACCTTTATTCCTCAGGCTTTACGAGGTGATTCCATTACAGTTTTTGGGAATGGGAAACAAACCAGGAGTTTTTGTTATGTCAGTGATTTAGTGGAAGGGGTCTATCGTCTCTTGGTTTCCAATATAAATATTCCTGTCAATATTGGTAATCCTGAAGAAAAAACTATATTGGATTTAACTCAAAAAATTTTAGAATTGACCGGAAGTTCAAGTAAAATTGAATACCAGACATTACCCAAAGATGATCCTAAAGTTAGACAGCCGGATATAACTTTTGCCAGAAAAGAATTAAACTGGCATCCAACAGTTGATTTAAGTTCAGGATTACAAACAACCATTAAATGGTTTCGTCAGCGGCTTGGATATAACTGATTGATTATAAGTCATTTAAAAGTTTATTTTTATTATTTATGAATAAAGTTTTAGTAATTCGATTGAGTGCAATGGGTGATATTGTGCTTGCTACACCTTTCCTGCGGATGTTTAAAAATACCTTTCCGGAGTATTCGGTGGATTTTCTTATAAAGGAAAAGTATACTGATATATTAAGATATAATAAAAATATACACACCATATTAACTCTGAAAGTAGATAATTTCTGGGAATTAATTACTGAGATCAGACAGAGAAAATATGATATGGTAATTGATCTGCAGATGAGCATCCGTTCCTGGTCAATCAGTGTTTTGTCCGGAAATTATAGGAGAAAAACCTATGGTACAAGGAGATTCAAACGATTTATGCTGATAAATTTTAACAAAGATATATACCATGGAATTAAGCCTGTCCCCTTACGATTTTTAGAGGCAGTTGAAGATTTAGGAGTAAGGGATGACGGGAGGGGAGCAGATTTCCCCTTTTCTCGGCATGAGCAAAGAAAAGTAAAGGATAGATTGATAGACGACGGTATTAAAAATACTAAATCTTTAATTGTATTGGCTCCGGGTGCCGGAAGAGAAACCAAGAAATGGCCAGTAGAAAAGTATGTTGAACTCAGCAAATTTTTTATCGAATCCGGATATAATGTCGTTACTATTGGAGATAAAAATGATTTTTGGATTTGTGATAAAATTATCAAAAAATCAGATGGTGCTAGGAATTATGCCGGAGAGTTGACACTGCAACACGTTGCCTCTCTTCTCTCTCTGGCACAATTACTGATTACAAATGATACAGGGGTTATGCATATCGGAACTGCTGTATGTAAAAATGTTATTGCAATTTTCGGTCCCACCACTGAGGTTCTGGGATTTTTCCCTTTTAGGGGAAATGCCAGAGTAATCGAAAAGAACATCAATTGCAGACCCTGTTCCTATCATGGCACGCATACCTGTCCCCAAAAACATTTTAAATGTATGAGGGATATTTCTGTTGAAGAAGTTATTGAAGAGACCAAAATAATATTAAAAAGGTATTAATATGAGAATAATAATATATTTTTTATATAATCTTTTTGTTATTCCGGTTTTATATTTTGTATTTCATATTGGGTATTTTTTTAATGATAAAGTCAAAAAAGGTATTCAAGGAAGGAAAAAATTATTCGAAACCATGAAAAGGGATTTACAGCCGTTTATTGACAGACATCCCAGATTCTGGATTCACTGCAGTTCCATGGGAGAGTTCGAGCAATCTAAACCTTTAATAAGAAAATTAAAAGAAAAATATCCAAATTCATTTGTTATACTCAGTTTTTTTTCACCCTCAGCTTTTGAACATATTCATGAATATGATGAATCTGATTATAATTGTTATCTCCCTTTTGATTCCAGGAGAAGAGCTGCAAAATTTATTGCAGTTATAAAACCAGATATTGCTTTAATAGTACGGCATGATTTATGGCTGAATTATCTATACCAATTGAAGAAACTTAGTATTCCGGCAGTTTTAATAAATAGTACAATACACCGGAATAAGGGATATGAGTTTTTTTATCAGATATTTGAGAGAGTTGTTTATCGTAATTTGTCAGCTATTTTCACAATCTCGGAAGAAACGAAGAAATATTTTACAGAACAGAATATCTTTACTGGTAAAATCAAGTGTCTGGGAGATACTCGATTTGATCAGGTTATTCGGCGTGCTTCTGATTCATGCAATGTTGTCAAGCGTTTAGAGAAAATTATTTATAACCGTAAAGTATTTATTGCCGGCAGTACATGGCCAGCTGATGAAAGGGTAATATTAAAAGCTGTGACCCGAGTCAAAAAAGAAGGGATCAGAGTTTGGTTAGTATTAATACCTCATGAACCGGATACTGAGTCTATAAAACAGATAGAAGCTAAGGCCGAGCAGTACGGGTTAACTCATACAAAATTTACTGAATTAAATGAGAAAAAAAACACAAAAACAGATATTTTAATAGTAGATAAAGTTGGTGTTCTGGCAGCACTTTATTCCCTGGGAGATTTATGTTTTGTGGGGGGAGCTTTTGGGCCGGGTATCCATAACGTTCTTGAACCAGCGGCTCATGGTAAAATAATCGTTTTTGGACCCAAAAACAGCAACTCTTTCGAAGCTCAACAATTTAAAAATAGAGGTGTTGCGTTTGAAGTGAGCAATTCAGATGATCTTTATTCATTGTTATCTTCTACTCTTACCAAGACAAAAAGATTAAAAACCCTGGGAAAGAAAGCCAGGAATATTGTTAATGAAAATATTGGCACATCTGATAGGATTGTGCAACAGTTAAGACATATGTATGATCTGTCGTAACTATTTGGTTTGATCATTTCAATTTCTTATATAAATTTTATTATATTTGTTCATCTAAACTAAAATTATAAGTATTACTCAAATTATAAAAAAAGATGATTGAAGTAAAGAATTTAAAATATAAGTATTTTCCCAAGGAGCAGGAGTGGATATTAAAAGGTCTCTCTTTTACTATGCACAGAGGAGAAAGAGTTGCTTTGATGGGAGCCAATGGTTCTGGTAAAACAACCTTTGTTAGGTGTTTGAATGGTCTGCTTAATATAAACGAGGGGGAAATATATGTTAATGGTTTGGATATTAAAGATCCTGAAAATCTATATGAAGTCAGGAGAGTGGTAGGAATGGTTTTTCAAAATCCTGAAAACCAGATAGTAAGTACAACGGTAGAAAGAGAGATTGCTTTTGGTCTGGAAAATTTAGGACTTTCGTATCAAAAAATTAAAGAAAAAGTAGAAAAAACACTTGTTGAATTTGATTTAGAAAGATACAAACAGTCTTCCCCCCATCTTCTTTCCGGCGGAGAAAAACAACGACTAGCGTTTGCATCGGTCTGGGTTATGGAACCAGAATATCTCATATTGGATGAAACTACTTCTATGCTTGATTATAGTTTGAGAGAACAATTATATGGTTTTTTAGATCAAGCCGTAACTGAAAAAAAAATGGGAATACTCTTTGTGACCCAATTTTCTGAGGAAGTATTGAATTTTGACAGATTAATTATATTAAATAAAGGTAAGATTGTTGAACAGGGTAAACCGGATGAAGTTTTTGCTGCAGATAAAGGATTAAACAAGATTGGGATACCCTTGCCTGCTGAACTGGAGCTTTCGCATTATATTAAAAGGAAACTGTAATTGGAAATCCTGGTTGAAAATTTATCTTTTGATTATGTATCTGATTTGTTTGGTAACAGAACAGCTTTAAGTGATATTTCTTTTCAGATCAGGAATAATCAAATTATTGCTATTATGGGTTCAACTGGTTCAGGTAAAACAACTTTGCTGCAGCATTTTAATGGACTGCTCCAACCTACAAGAGGTAAAATAATTATTAATAATAACATTTTAAATTCTGATGATTCTATAAATACAGTACCTGGGAAAATAGGTATAGTTTTTCAGTTTCCTGAAATGCAGTTTTTTGAGGAAAACGTATTTAAGGATGTTGCATATGGTCCACAGAATCTTGGTCTGCACAGTAAGGAAGTTGAAAAAAGAGTAAAGGGTTCGTTGAATGCGGTGGGACTTGAATACGAATATTTTCATAATAAATCACCTTTTCATTTGAGTTCAGGAGAAAAAAGACGGCTTGCTATTGCTTCAATTTTAGCATTGGATCCTGAAATACTTATACTTGATGAACCAACCATAGGGCTTGACTGGTTATCAAGTAAAAGGATAGAAAAAATAATTGTTGATTTTCATAAAAAAGGCAGGAGTGTGATATTTGTTACTCATAATATGAATTTTGTTGCTCGAATTGCAGAGCAGATAATTGTGCTGGATCAGGGGAGAGTTGTATATAACGGAAGTAAAAAGGAATTTTTTCAAAACAGGAAATTTTTAAAGAAATATCATTTACCTTTCCCAGATATAATGAAATTTATGAATAAATTAAAGGATTACGGTATTCCTGTAGATAATAGTGTATATACCCTAGAAGAAGCTCAAAAGGAATTAGATAAAGTTTTAATGGATAAGAAATTCAGAAAAATACTAAAAAAGCATTTGTTTCTTTCCGGTTAAAAATGTATATTGACAATCTAATTTTAGAAAAAAAAGGGGTTAAATATGTTTCGATTAGTACGGAAAATATTAATTATTGAAATTTTATTATTTATTGGTTTTAGAGTGAGCAGTTTACCTGCTCAAACAAGACAAGATTATGAGGGTGGAAGGCCGGATGGTTGTACTTCCATTACCGTGGGAAAGAAGGCGTCTGAAGATGGTTCGGTTACAACTTCCCATACCTGTGACAGTCATAGAACCAGAGGCTGGCTTAATATTGTGCCTGCTGAAGATTATGAAGACAAGGCAAAAGAAAAATTATTCAAAAGAGTCAATGATGATTCTCTGGCTATGCCTGCTTATAAATATGATTATGTTGGAAGTATACCTCAGGCTGATCATACCTATGGTTATATAAATACTGCCTACCCTTGCATGAACAATCATCAACTTGCT
>JAWODZ010000221.1:0-9910 GCA_046483025.1 bacterium | reverse complement strand
ATCCGCGGCTGGGTGTTCGGATCGGGCGCCGACCGTGGCAGTGCATTCCGCCTGGCCGAGATATTGAGACGGCACCGCATCGAGGTGCACGAACTGGCGAGGAATCTCGAGGCCGATGGCCATGCCTTCGAGGCGGGGCGCGCCTATGTGGTGCCCGCGAACCAGGACCAGTTCCGGCTGATCGAAGCGGTGTTCGAACGCCGCACCGAATTCCCCAATACGCTGTTCTATGACATCTCCACCTGGACCCTGCCACTCCGTTTTGAAGACTTATTATTGAAACTTTTGCTGCGGTTTCTTCATCAGGTGCTTCATAAATATCAATAAAATCATATTCACCTAAAAGGGCGTAGTGAGAAACAAAGGTGACTTCAGGACATTTTTTCTTTACCTTTTCTAACCAGGCTCTTCCGATTTTTTTACGGTCCTTTACTTTTGAACTTATACTGGTAGAAAGTTTTGTTAACAGAATATAGGTTTGCATACTTACCTCCAGTATTTTTTGTGAAAAGTAATATAATATATTATCAGTCATTCATTCTTAAGTAATATTAAAGATATCGTTCAACCTCCCAGGGAGTTACCTGAAAAAGAAATTCCTGCCATTCCTGTTTTTTAGCATTGACAAAATGATTACGCAGTTTTTCTCCCAGAAGATTGGTTAAAATTTTATCTTTTTTTAGTTCTTCCACTGCTTCACTAATTGATCCCGGCAGTGTATCAATATTCATTTCTTTAAGTTTTTCATCACTGAAACCGTATACATTTTCTTCAATTGGCGCAGGTGGAGTTAATTTTTTTTCAATGCCTTCAATCCCCACTGCTAACATGGCAGCAAAGGCCAGGTAAGGATTACAGGAAGGATCCGGACAGCGAATCTCCATTCTTTTCCCATTAGGTATTTTATTTTTACTCAGCATGGGTATACGAATAAGAGCAGAACGATTAATCTGTCCCCAGCAGATATACACCGGTGCTTCATACCCCGGAATAAGTCTTTTATAGGAATTTACCGTAGGAGCAAGCAGAGCAGTAAGCGCTTTTGCATGTTTTATTTGTCCGGCAAGAAAATTATAGGCTGTTTCAGATAGATTGTATTTATCCTTACTATCATAGAATATATTGTTACCCTTATTATCAGCCAGACTTTGATGGGTATGCATTCCGCTTCCATTGATTCCATAGATTGGTTTGGGCATAAAGGTTACTTTCATTCCATTTTGCATGGATATTGTCCGCAAGGTATGCTTAAGACAAATTATTCCATCTGCAATTTTCAAAGCATTATCATAGGAGAGATCTGTTTCGTGCTGTCCCTGGCTTACTTCATGATGATAGCTTTCACAGCTGTATCCAAAATTTTGCATCAGCCGCATTGTTTCCTGACATATTTCAACAGCCCGGCTTTGTACACCAAGATCAAAGTATCCCTTACTATCATGGACTTTCAGCTCAGGAAGTTTATCTCTTTCCAAGAGAAAAAATTCTATTTCAGGGCCGACATTATACTGAAGTCCCATTCTTTCTGCTTTAGCCAGTATTTTTTTAAGTACTCCCCGTGGATCTCCTGAGAAGGGAGAACCGTCAGGAAGATAGACATCACAAATTATCTGTGCGATTTTACAATCTTTTTTACTCCAGGGTAAAACAGAGAATGTTTCAATATCCGGTTTTAAATGCATATCGGATTCATAAATCCGGGCAAACCCTTCTATGGAAGATCCGTCAAACCAGATGCCGTTTTCCAGGGCGCTTTCAACTTCTTTGGCAGGAATAGTTACTTTTTTTGCTTCACCGGTAATATCAGTAAAAATTAAATAAATAAATGAGATATTTTCATTTTTTATCCGCTTAAGAATATTATTTTTCATCCTTGATTTTCCCTCCTGTTAATATGTCCGCAATGTCAATTTTTTTTATTTTTTGCCTTTATTCTTCGTGTATGCTACCAGTTACTTTTTGGTCTTCTTTTACCAAATTTTACAGGACAGGGTGCATTTCGGGTTACATATTCTTCTAAAATATCACACCAGAGAGCTGAGAAGGTATGGCAGCTTTTTGACCCATCAATATCAATATCCTCAGGAAAGTGAGCGTGTTCACACCTTGGAGTACAGAAGGTAATATTTGAGGATTCTACTCCGGCATTTTTATCATCTTTTTTATTTTTTTTTGCCATTTCGATTTTTTGTTTATGTAATGTGAATTTCAAATAACGTTAGTTAATATGATGGTGATTTTTTTTACAAAAATCAAGTATAAAAAACAACATCTTGCTATTTTAGTAACATTTTTTTACATTTTAATCATAATAATTATTTTAGACTAAAAGAAAATGAAAAAAAGAAATAACATAACTGATTATCTGAAAATTTTTTTTATAAGATTTTTGGGTGGGTTTAAAGGTATATTTTTTATTTTTGCAATTGGAGTAGGGCTTTTCTTGCATTTTTATACTCAAAATATTATCAATCAATTAAGAATAGAAACCAGATACCTTGTACAAATCTATGCTCAAATGCATGCCAGTGTAGCAAATACTTCCAACAGTAATTTACGATTTATATTTGAAGAGGTAATACAGCGTAAAGATCTCCCTATTATTCAAACTGATGCGGAGAAAAAACCAATTGCCTGGAAAGGCATTTCAGTTGACCCCACTGATACATCTCCGGAGGCAACAAGTAAAGTAAAAAATATACTAAAAGGTTTTGAACAAAGCAGTGAGCCCATTCCGGTTAAATATGAAGATACTCTTTTCGGATATCTTTACTATGGCGATTCCACTCTTATTAATCAGCTAAAATGGCTGCCTTATGTAGAAGTCGGAATAGTAGGGATATTTATTATGATTGGATTTATCGGATATGCAAACATAAAGAGAAGTGAGCAGCGGAATATCTGGGTGGGGATGGCCAGAGAAACAGCCCATCAGCTTGGTACTCCTCTGTCGTCATTAATGGGATGGGTGGAGGTAATGCGGACCCGAAAAAAAATTGATATGCCAGAGATCATTCAGGAGATGAATCAGGATCTTAAACGTCTGCAGCGGGTTACGCAGAGATTTTCCCTGATAAGTTCAAAACCGGATTTAAAAAAAGTAAATTTATCTTTACTATTATCAGAAATGATAAAATATATTCGAAAACAAACCCCTAAGATAGGAGGGCGTAGCATCACTATAAATGAAGATTATCAGACAATAACTGATATTAGAATAAATTATGATTTATTTTCCTGGGTAATTGAAAATTTATTAAAGAACAGTCTTGATGCAATTAATAAAGAAGAGGGGATAATTAATGTTCGGTTATTTACAAATAGTAAGAATAAAATATTTATTGAAATAGAAGATAATGGAAAAGGTATTGACAGCTCCCATCTATCATGTGTTTTCAAACCTGGATATTCTACCAAAAAACGGGGGTGGGGATTAGGGTTATCCCTGGCAAAACGTATTATAAAAGATTATCATGGGGGTAAACTTTATGTAAAAGAGAGTAAGCCCGATAAAGGAACAATAATGCGAATAGAATTAAATACCACCTAGTTCGACAGATGGTTTATTTGTAATAGATATTTTTTATATTATATCTATACTGAATATTTATTTACATCGTTTACTTTTTCCTGACCTTCAGATTATTTTTGATGTTTTTAATGTAATTTTAAGACAATTTGCCACGTTTTACTTCAAATCAACGTATAGATAAATAGGAAATGAAATAGTTGAGTTTGGAAAACTATAAACAAGAAGAAATAATCAAAGGGTGCAAAAGGGGGAAGATTGAATCACAGCAAAAACTCTACATGCACTACTATGGTTATGCCATGAGTATTTGTCTGAGATATTCTAAAAATAAAGAAACAGCAGAAGAAGTATTAAATGATAGCTTTTTGAAAGTATTTACTAAGATAAAAAAGTATGATATTGCTTATTCTTTTAAATCTTGGTTACGGAAAATAATTATCAACACAGCAATAGATCATTACAGGGAAAATTCAAAATCAGCTGGATCTATTGATATTAATACCCAAAAGCTACATAACTGTACCAATAAAGCTGTTGAAAATTTGGAGTTAGAAGACATGTTAACCTTGTTGAGAAAACTATCAGATATCCACAGAATGGTTTTCAATCTTTATGAAATGGAGGGATACAGTCATAAAGAAATTGCAGGGCTTCTTGGAGTTGCTGAAGGCACTTCCCGCTCCTATTTAAAACGGGCAAAACAAAAGTTACGTGACTTGTATAATAATTATTTTAAGTGATAGATATGAATGACATGTTTCATAAAAAATTGAGAGATACATTCAGAGAGAAATTTGAAACTTACTCTGAACCCTATAAGGCTGAAAACTGGGCAAAATTAGAAAAGCGTCTTTTATACTACAGGAAAAAACGGGTGATAAAATACACTCTGGCCATGGCTGCTTCGTTGGGTTTGATTTTTTTAATTATTGTTTTGTATAATATGTATCCTGAAGATTATACTATAATTAGGATCAGAGAAGATACAGCTAAAGATATCATAGGATCAACAAAGGTACCTATGTCTGTTACAGGCTCAGCGACTGTCGGAAACCAGGATAACAGAAATGCAGTAATGGCAGATCTATCTTTATCTAAAGATAATGTATTTATTTTAGAACCAGATGAAGTTGAGAAGAGAGGAGAGGGAATAAGAGATATTTTATTAGAATATAAAGAAAAAGATGTAATTGAACCTTTATTAATAAGGAGGCCTGGAAAAGGAAAACCTGTAAAATTTGAAACTGAGAATTCCCTCTTAGCAGTAAGTAGTTATATCAGGTCAGTTTCTGAAGAAAAGGAAAAAGAAATTAAATTAGGAATTATTTTTTCTCCTTTGATAAATCAGGCAGAGAATGACTATAATACCAAAATATGCTTTGCAGGAGGTGTATCCTCGGAAATTCCTCTGTTTTCACAGTTAAAAGTAGATGTAGGTGTTTTACTATCCAAACAGGTTATTGGTATTGACAGTAAAATTGAAGGTTCTCAGAAAACAGAGGTATATGGCAGTTCTCCATCCAAAAAAATGGATGTGCAATTATTAGCCCTGGATATACCAATTAATTTAAAATATGATTTGATGGAAAATTCCAGGGGAAGTTTATTTGTTTCCGCAGGAATATCTTCTGTGGTTTATTTTGAAGAAAATTATAAAAGTGCTTATTATGCAGAAACTTTTTTGGCAATAGATGAGAATCCTGAACGGGCTGTTACAGTTTACAAAGAGGAAGAAAAGTCAGTAAAAGCATTTAATAGGATTGATGCAGCTAAAATTATTAATTTTTCCATGGGGGTAAATTATAGATTAAGAAATGGTATGGATATCCAAATTGAACCCTTTATAAAGTATCCTGTCAGTCCGTTAACCAGTGAGAATATTAAATTGGGATCAGGCGGTATTCAGTTCAGGGTGTATTTTTAATGCAGAGAGCACAGAGATCAAGAAAAATAATACTAAGGATTATTGGAGTATGTTGTATAAGTATTGGGAGTAATAATGGACAATAAAAATTTTAGAATTTTGTACGTAAAATGTATCATAACTTTAATGATCTTTTTTATGCAATATTCAAATCCTAGTGCTGCAGGAGCTCAGGTGCCTTTTCCAACTATTCATAAGCCTCCGGTACCATACCATATGCAGTATGTTAATTTTCAAACCCTGCAGCTGGATATTTTAGGAGATTATGCATCCGGGATGATAGGTGATCCCTATGCAGATCTATCCTGGAATCCGGCTTTTATTACATCCCGGTCTCAATCTACACTATATGTAAAGGTAAATTTCAATCAGGCCAGCTCAACTTCTTCCTACTATATTAATCCTGACTACGGAAACAGCTATACTGTTCTTCCCCGCTGGTATAATACATCCGGTATTAATCTCCTGAATACGGAACCGGTTTACCATATTGCCTATCTGAAGCCAATAACTTCAAAATTTTGTTTGGGAGTTGTTAACCGAACCATGGTTGATTATGGACCTTATCGGTCAACCGGATGGTGGGATGACCGGGGATGGGATACAGACAAGATCATTCCGGAGAATGATTACAATCTGGAACCCCAAACCCTGGAGGTGGATGAGAATAATCAGCAGGTCTGGGGAAATCATGTGGAGATTTTTTTGGGATACAAGTGGTCACCTTCTCTTTCCATCGGACTAAAATTAGGACATTATTTTTTTAGACGTGATGGAAATCTATATGATTCCAAATGGGGATATCATCCTCACTACAGCTATGCTGATTTAAATGACGAGTTATTGAATATAAATGGTGATCAGTATGAATGTGGTCTGGGGTTCATCTATCATGTGGATAAAAATACTTCTCTGGGTATGTATGGAAGTTATATGATTGGTTCGACCAGGGACGACAGGGCTGTGCAGGATACATTAGATAACTGGTCTGAAACTGCGGAAGATACAAGATATTATAGTTTACGAAAATATGATCTTATGAGAAACGAAGAGTATTCTTCTGATGATACCCAACCCTTATTCTCTCTGGTCTTTGAAAAGAAGGTTTCTCAGAATATTACTTTACGTTCATTTTTAAAATCCTCCTGGTTGAACAGTGATGTATCTGGAACGATCGACTCTCATGATACAACCTATGCAGACAGAACCTATGATTACTATCATAATCAGCAATATTATTTTCGCCGCCAAAGAAATTATTATAAGAGTATTGCCAATTTACATGGAGACGGCAACACCAGTTCCAGTACTGTACAGTGGTTTACCTCGATTATCTATGCACCGGATGAGAAATGGTCTCTTTTCAGCGGTATTTATTTTTCCCGAACCGTTCTGGATAGAGAAATAACCGAGACTTCGGATTATCTGAATCGTTACTTTTCCGAATATTCTGAGTATGATCCGGAAACCAGGAGGAGGCAGTACAGTCAGGAGAAAAATTATGTTTACACATTTCATTCAGAACAATGGGATTGTATTCTGCCGATTGGGTTCAGACTGTCTATGGTTAAAGGGTTTGATATTCTTTTAGGAGCTCACCTTAGTTTTATCGGGTACGACAGTAAGGAAAAGGGCTCGGTCGTATATCCCCGCAAACTTGAACAAAGATGGATAGACGGAGAGTTGGTAGTCAGTGATCTGGAAGAAAACAGATATGAATTGTACACCTCGGATCCTTCCTTTTCTCTCCAAAGAGACACGGATATTCATTTGGGAGCCAGATATGAACATAGTTCCGGTATACGGGTATTTTTTAGAACCGAAGGTAATCTTTCAGATATGGATTACTGGGCTCTGGGATTTGAGGTGATTTTGTAGTATATGAGGTCTGATTTAACCATGAAGATCACGAAGATAAAAATTAGGAGAAAAAAATGAAGAATTCAGTCTTATTTATTTCAATAATGATGTTTGTATCTTTGTTTATGTGTACCAGGGATTTTTCTGTGATCCCGGGGGAAAATATGGATAGGGAGTTGACTTTGTTGGAAAAAGAACTAAGTACCTCCTCTTCCGAATTTGGATTTGAGATTTTCAAGGAAGTTTTTACAGCACAGCTGGATTCCAATATTTTCATTTCTCCGCTCAGTATTTCCCTGGCTTTGGGAATGACTTTCAACGGGGCCGAAGGTGAGACCGAGACTGCCATGCGCACTACCCTGGGATATGGGAATTTAACCGATGAACAGATCAATAAAAATTATGCCAGTCTCGTACATCTGCTGACCAATCGGGATGAACATGTACAGATGGATATTGCCAATTCAATCTGGATCAGGGAAGGTTTTCCGGTACAGGAAGATTTTATTGATGTGAATAAAAAATATTTTTATGCTGAAGTAGACAATCTGAATTTTTCCTCTTCAGAAGCTGTGGAAATAATCAACAACTGGGTTTTTCAGAATACCAATGGTAAAATAGAAAAAATAGTAAATAAAATTGACCCTCTGGTGGTTATGTATTTGATAAACGCTATCTATTTTAAGGCCTTCTGGCAGTATCCATTTGATCCGGAGCAGACTTCAGAAAATTGGTTTATAAAGCAAAATGGTGATTCGGTTCTTTGTCCTTTTATGCAGCAGGACGGGAATTTCCAGTATCTTGAAACAGAGCAGTTTAGAGCTGTTGATCTGGCTTATGGGCAGGGAAATTTCAGTATGTCTTTACTAATGCCTAATTCCGGCTATAAAATATCTGATATTATTACCGGTCTTGACAGAAATGAATGGAATACTCTGGTTGATCAGTTCTCCCCTGTAACGATGATACTTAAAATTCCAAAATTTACTTTAGAATATAAAATAAACCTTAATGAGGTGCTGAAATCTTTGGGAATGGGAATAGCATTTGATGAGTTCAGAGCTGATTTTTCAGATATAAATCCTGATTATCAGTTATATATCAGTAATGTGCTTCATAAGAGTTTTATACAAGTGGATGAAAAAGGCACTGAAGCAGCAGCTGTAACTTCAGTAGAGGTTTCATTAACCAGTGTACCTATGACTGTCAGTTTCAACCGCCCTTTTCTTTTTGTCATCCGGGAAAGGGAGTCCAATACGGTGTTGTTTATGGGTGTTTTACATGAACCGGAGTTATGAGACCTTCAGAACCTAAGAACGTTAGAATGTTTGTGGATGGAAATCAGTTGATAGAAAAGGAAAATGGGAGGTTATTGGTTAGGAAAATATGGTATAAGGTATTGAATTAGGGGTTGACAAATATGCTTTGTTCATATAATTAAACGATCTCGGGGTTGATAAATTTATAAAACAATATTAAAGTCCCCGTGATAAAAGTTTATCCTGAGCTTGTTGAAACTGAACAACTTTCTCTCCCTTGAGGGAGAGATAAAAGAGAGGGTGTTTTTAGTGAATATTAAATAACAAATTACAATATCCAAATATCAAGTAAATTCCAAATCACAAATTCAAATTAAAAAATCATCTCCAATATCTTCTCACTTTGATCAATGGCGGAGAAATGACCGTTATTGGAGGTAATAAACATGATCACTTTATCGTCGGGATAGATATACATGTCGTTTTGGATATAGGGATTACCGCCGTTGTGGGTAATCACATCAGTGCCCCTTCTGGATTTCATTCTCACCCATCCATAGGCATAATAACTTAGTGAATCCGGGCTTTCCGCTACATAAGGTGTCAGATAATTTTTCTTTACTGCACGGCTTAACACAGAATCAGATAAGATTGCTTTTCCCCATTTGTACATATCATCAAGGGTAGACAGAATTCCGCCGTTGCATTTCAAATGCCATCCCGGACCGTTTTCTCCCCACAAATGATCAGTTGGTTTACCCCATTTTTTATCACCTCTGTACCCAATCACTATATTTTTTTCATTCCATTCAGGTAATACATAACCGGTATGTTTCATTCCAGCCGGTAAAAACAGATTTTTCCGTAAAAAGTATTCATAGCTTTTTCCGGTAACGATTTCAATGATTGCCCCTAACAGACTGTATCCCACATTAGAGTAACTGTACCGAGTACCTGGAGTAAATTTTAGTTCAGTACTCAGAGCCTGCCGGATAAAATCATCTCTGGAGATTTTTTCATAATCATCACCGATAGCACCAGGGAAACCCGCAGTATGGGTGAGTAATTGATGTATGGTAATGCTCTTTTTGTCTGCCGGGACTTGAGAGAAGTAGTCTGTTATGGAATCATGAAAGGAGATTTTTCCCATTGATTCCAATGTTACTACTGCTGCACCAGTGAACTGCTTGGTGATTGATCCGATAGTAAAGATTGTTTTGCGGTCAAATATTTTTTGGTGTTCCCGGTCAGCATATCCATATCCTTTTGCCAGAATTATTTTACTGTCTTTCGCAATTATCAGTCCACCGGAGTAACCTACAGATTCAAGGTCAG
>JAWODZ010000139.1:0-6227 GCA_046483025.1 bacterium | reverse complement strand
TGGACAAGGACTGTCGCATTGAAGTTAAAGATTGAACCTGATACTGGGGATTAAGAACGTTATAATAATAATAAAGTCCAACTTTTGTACCAATCCACACGCCGCCATTTTTATCTGCTGCAAGTGAGGTGATTTCATTACTCTCCATTCCATCTGCTTTTGTTAAGGTTCCTGCAAAATCATCATCGCTTTTAATAGCAGGGGTATTGTTATCGTCAATAACAAAAACACCGTTATTATCCGTGCCTATCCATTTTCTTCCATAAAAATCCTCAGTTATACAGTTAGGTAAGGAATCCTGTAAAATATTATAATAGGTCCATATAAAATCCCCGGAAGAAGAATCATTGACTGCTGAAATCAGATATGTTCGTTCATCAGATCGATAGTTCAGCAGCCACACAGCTCCGTTATGGTCAACTGTCATATCAGGAACCACTGCATAATCATGATTCTCTGAGATTCCTCCTAAATAGTCATTCCGAGCATTAAAAAATTGAAACGTTGAATCATTTTTTAATAAAACAATGCCCCCTCCCCAAGATCCCAACCATTTATTATTAAAATCATCCACCACTACAGCCCGCATATCATCTGATTGCATATCCGGTAAATTTGTTTTATCATACACCTGCCAGCTTTCACCGTCAAAACGGGAGAATCCACCTTTCACTGCACACCATAGATTACCCTTTTTATCCATGGTTAAATCTTCAAATATATTACTTTGAGGACAATCAGGGATAAAAGTATCCCAATCCTGCATCCCCTGCAGAATAAATTTCAATCCTCTATCAGTTCCGGTCCATATCTCAGTGTTTGTGCAAGTTAAAGAAATACCATTTGAAAAACCGCGCCCAATACGAATTAGTCTGTCATCTGTTAGTTTATAAAGGCCGTTACCGGAAAGAACATATAATTCCGTATCATTTAAGGACAGATCATTAACACCAGAAGTTCTAAAATGCTGATCAGTTTTTACATTTTCCCAGGTATCTCCTGCTTTACGTGCTAAAAGCTTATCTGTACCGACATATATGGTAGTATTA
This sequence comes from bacterium, assembly GCA_046483025.1. GTDB lineage: Bacteria > Zhuqueibacterota > QNDG01 > QNDG01 > CAYUAG01 > CAYUAG01. The sequence goes on along the minus strand of JAWODZ010000139.1, from coordinate 5,178 downwards.
TAACGTATTAAACCGGTTATATTGGATGACGGAAGCCCGTTTTCAGCAAAAAGATTTGTCCAGTTGGCCGGATCCAGAAGATTGGTATTATTCAGTTTTGAATAAGCTAATCCCTGTTCAGTAGCTGTCCAGATAGTATTATCTTCAACAACAATATCTCTTACCGGAAGTTCTACCTGAAGATCTAATCCTAATTGTTTATAGGTTTCCTTTACTTCCTGCCTTGATTTAATATACAGGCTCAACCCCAAATCCAGCCCTACGAACAGAGAATCTCCTACAGCATTCAAACAGGTAATACTGTTACCCTGATAGTCAAAAATGGTCTGGAATTCAAAGGTTTGAATATTAAATTTTTGAAGCAGACCATTATCAAATCCAAGCCAGATTATTCCTTCTGCATCACTAACCAAACAATTTACCTGATTGTTAGCCAGACCATTCTGGCGGGTCCATTCTTTTACTGCCTGAGTGGAAGGATCATAGGCAAATATTCCGCCCTCTGTTGCACACCATATTATACCATTTTTATAACACAGATCATTTATATTAAATAAGGATGTGTACGTTTTCCATTTAAAATCCGAAGATAACCCGGATTTAACTAAAATTCCTAACAGTAATAATATCCATATTCTTTTCACTATTTTAATCTCCCCTTTAAATCTGCCATTTCAATAGCAGATAAAGCTGCCTGCCATCCTTTATTACCCTGCTTGGTTCCCGCTCGTTCCACAGCCTGTTCTATGGTATCACAGGTGATCACTCCATAAATTGTTGGTATTCCGGTTATTAAATTCACCTGGGCAATGCCTTTGGTCAATTCATTAGCTATATATTCAAAATGTGCAGTACCGCCACGAATCACTGCAGCAAGACAGATTACTGCATCATAGTTTCCATTTTCTGCCATATGTTTAGCAATATTGGGCAATTCAAAGGATCCCGGCACCCACACAATATCAACGTCATCTTCTTCCCCCCCATGTCGTTTAATACAGTCCATACTTCCATCCAATAATCTTTTGGTTATAAGTTCATTGAATCTGCTGACTACTATACCAAATTTCTTGGCTTTGGCATCGAGCTGACCTTCAATTATTTTTGACATATTTCCTCCTATTTGTTAAATTTCTAACTCAATTTCTTTATAAATTGTTATTATCAGAACACTAGGTCATAAACAATAAATTGATTATTTTTTCACAATCCAGTCCTTTGACATTAAATGCCCTAATTTATCCCGTTTGGTTTGCAGATAAAAAGCATTCTCATGATTTGGTTCAATCTCCAGGGGGATACGTTCTACAATGGTCAGACCATATCCTTCCAGTCCCACTATTTTCTTGGGATTATTGGTAAGGAGTGAAATTTTTCTGGCACCCAGATCATAAAGAATTTGTGCACCCACCCCATAATCTCTCAGATCCGGGGCAAAACCTAACTCTTCATTGGCTTCCACTGTATCTTTTCCTTTATCTTGTAATTCATAAGCTCTGATCTTGTTATCCAAACCAATACCCCGTCCTTCCTGGCGCATGTAAAGAAAAATTCCCTTGCCGGTCTTTTCGATCTTTTCTAAAGCATTGTGAAGTTGATCACCACAATCACATCGTCTGGATCCGAATACATCTCCGGTAAGACATTCGGAATGTACCCGTACCAGAATCTTTTCTTCCGGATCAATCTCCCCCTTTATCAGTGCCAGATGATGATGTTCATCAATATCACTTTTATAAAGATGAAGCTTAAATTTTCCCCATTTTGTGGGTAATATAGTAGTAACCTGTCTGTGCACCAATTTATCATGTTTGGTACGGTAGGCAATCAAATCTCGAATAGTGAGAATTTTAAGATCAAAGCGTTGAGCAAATTTTTCCAGAGCAGGTAAACGGGCCATTGTTCCGTCATCATCCATTATTTCACATAATACACCTGCTTTATATAAACCAGCCAGCCGTGCCAGATCCACTGCAGCTTCAGTATGACCGGCCCTGCTCAACACTCCTCCTTTTTCTGCTCTGAGTGGAAAAATATGACCTGGTTTGACCAGATCCTTGGCTTTGGAATCAGGATTAACCAACACTTTGATAGTCCGAGCCCGGTCAAAAGCTGAAATTCCGGTTGTCGTACCCTCTGCAGCATCCACGGAAACAGTAAATGATGTTCCCAGTTTAGAGGTATTTTCCCGTACCATGGGATGAATATCAAGTTCATCCAGCCGCTCTGAAGTTAACGAAACACAAATCAATCCCCGGGCATGTTTGGCCATAAAATTTATTTTTTCCGGGGTAATATGATCTGCTGCAACTATTAAATCTCCTTCATTTTCACGATCTTCATCATCCACTACAATTAACATCTTACCTTTTTTATAATCTTCAATAGCTTGTTTAGGTTTATACATTCTTTTCATAATCAGTCCTTATCGTTACTTTTTATTTAAAAAATCCAACAATTTTGTATCCGTATTTGTTCTATAATCTTCTTTTTTCATAAGTTTTTCAATATACTTTCCCACAATGTCTGTTTCCAGGTTGACTTTTTCACCCTGTTTTTTATTAATGATAGTAGTATGCTGCAAGGTATAGGGAATGATTGATATACTGATCCTGTTATGAATGATATCAGCAATGGTAAGACTGATACCATCTACGGCCACCGATCCTTTTTTTATCATATATTTTTCCAAATGCTCCGGTACTTCAATCTCCAAAATCCAGTTTTCTCCTCTATCCTTACGTGAAGAAATTTTCCCTATACCGTCAACATGACCATAGACAAAATGTCCGCCAAAACGATCCCTGCTGCCCAGAGCCCGTTCCAGATTAACCTCTGTACCGCTTTTGATTTCTCCCAGAATAGAGGTGTTCAGTGTCTCTGGTACAGCTGTTGCCTGGAACCCATCTGGAGTACGTGCAACCACGGTCAGACATACTCCGCTTACAGAAATGGAATCTTCCACCGAGAGATCCTCGAGTACTCTCTTTGCAGTAATGGTAAATCGTTTCCCTGATGATTGGGTCTCGATCTTTTTTATTGTTCCGGTTTCTTCAATGATTCCGGTAAACATCACAACCATCCTTTGAAAATCATTTCTTCACCTCTTTTCTGCCATTGTAAACGAGTGAACCTGTCAGGCGATAATGAATTTTCCAGACGACCAAAACTTTCAATACCTGAGCCGAAAATCCGGGGAGCAATAAAGATGACCATTTTATCCACGCTGTTTTGTTTTAAAAAGGAAGTAAACACTTTCTTTCCGCCTTCGACCAGTACAGAGATCATATTATGATCATAAATTTTTTGTAATAATTTGTCGATATCAATCATACCATCTTCGTTTTTATCCACTACCCAATGTGTGATCCCCTTTTGCTTTAATAAATTGATTTTATTTTCAGGAACGCTTTTCGTCGTAACAATAATAGTATTGTTTTTATACTCATCATTAATGGCGTATGAATCTATGGGTATCCGTAGTCTGCTGTCCAGAATAATTCTCTTTCCCCCTTCTCCTCTGACTAATCGGACTGTAAGTCTGCAGTTATCCTGAATAACCGTATTCACACCCACCATTATACAATCAGCTGCTTTTCGCATGGCATGAACTGTTTTTCTGGCTTTTTCACTGGTTATCCATTTGGATTCCCCGGTTTCCCGGGCAATTTTGCCATCCAGGGTCTGGGCAATTTTCAGGGTAACAAAAGGTGACTTTTGAGTTATCGATTTTATGTAGGCTTCATTCAATTCCCGGCATTGTTTTTCCATAACACCCAGCTCAACTTCAACTCCGGAAGATTGGAGTTTTTTTATTCCATTACCTTTTACCAGAGGGTTTGGATCTTCCATACCAATCACTACTTTTGATATGCCGTACTCGATGATTTCATCCACACAGGGAGGCGTTTTTCCATGGTGGACACATGGTTCCAGATTTACATAAAGCACAGCGTTTTGAGCCTTAAAAGGACTGAGTCTTTGCAAAGCATCTGCTTCCGCATGTGGACCTCCGAAAAAAGCATGGTATCCTTCTGCAAGTATCTGGTTATTCTTGACCACAACAGCTCCTACCAAAGGATTGGGGCTTACCTTTCCTATCCCTTTTTGGGCAAGCTGTAACACTTTTTTCATATATTTAGTATGCATACACAAAACCCCGAAATAAAATTCTTTCGGGGTAGAAATTCCTTGAATGTAAAAGGGAAAAACATATATGTCAACTTCTCCCATCCGGACTTTAACCGTCGACATCAGAATTTCACTGATCCAAAAGTATGTAATTATTACATACTTCATCGTGGGCTTTAACCACCGGTAAGGAATTTCACCTGACCCCGAAGAAGACTTAAAAAGATAAATTATTTTACCATTAAAGTCAAGGAAAGATTGAAATATTTATGTGTCCCCCACCCTGACAGGGTCTTTTTTGACCCTGTCAGGGTGACCTATTTCCAAAACACCCGGGGTCCTCCGGACACCCGGGGTTATACCGGGTAGAGGCAGTCCCGGAAAATAAAACCTTCCAGGTTTTTGAAAACCTGGAAGGTTTGGGATAAGCCGGTGAGGGGCAACGATAAAACCGCAATCAAGGACTGCGGTTAGCCGTTTTGGGATGTTGGTTTGAATAATGGAGGACAAAATCAAAACCTCCCTAATAGCCTGTCCTGAACGGAGTGAAGGATTTCGAACCTTCGGGAGCTTTTTGTCCCAGCACAACAACAGAACAGTGCTGCGGTGATGATGATTATGAGTTTTACAAGTGCAACTCTGCAACAGGCGAGTGCAAGTGCTGCAATTCAGCTTATGATGTTATTTCTCCCCGTGAGGTCTGTCCTGAGCTTAACGAAGGAGGAGATATCCACCGAAGGCACACAGAGGGGCGCAAAAAAGTCCCCCTTTCTCAAAGGGTTACTATGTTATAAAAGCGGGGCATTATAGCTTGCGAGGTATTAATAAAAGGGCTACCTTTTCTTTGAAAGACCTCTCAAAATTGGAGGTAAATTTTTCAACCGTGGTCTCAAGATTGAGCCGCACACACCAAGAGCATCCCAGTGCGAGCCATCTCAGTCCAGCCCGGGAGTGGCGCAGCCGTCAGCATCAACGTCACCGACTACCTGCTCAAGCCAGTGGATCGAGCGGCTTTGCAGGCTGCACTGACGCGAGTCTCAGATAACA
>JAWODZ010000049.1:0-24465 GCA_046483025.1 bacterium | reverse complement strand
GTTAAAATAACCTAATGATTTACGTATGATTCACCCCTAATAGAGTCTAATATCCTATCTGCCAGATTTTAAAAAGTACTCCCTCACACATACCTTTTCTCAAACTCCAGCAATTTCCTTTTCAACTCGATCCCGCCTCCGTATCCGGTCAGGGAGCCGTCCGAACCAATGATACGGTGGCAGGGGATAATGATGGGCAGGGGATTGGTCCGGTTGGCACTGCCTACTGCTCTGGCTGCTTTGGGATTGCCGATTTTTTCAGCAATATCTTTATAGCTCCGGGTAGTGCCGTAGGGAACTTTCTGAACTGCTTTTAATACTTTTTTCTGAAATTCCGTTGCTTCAAGATCCAGGAAAAGAGAGAATTGTTTCCTTTCACCTTTAAAATACTCCCGAAGCTGACAGGCGGCTTTTTCATTGATTTTTTTGTTTTCACTAAGCTCATCATCTTTAAAATCCTGTTTTAACCGTTGTAGCTGATCAGCAGAAGGAAGTATAATCCTTTTCACACCTTTTTCAGTAGAGGAGATAAGTAAGGGGCCGAACTGAGTTTCCATAAAACTGTAAAAAATGTTTTTCATAATATTATTTACTTAAAATTATTTTCTTGGATTCAGTGTATTGTCCTGCCTTAAGGATACAGATATATATACCAGATGATACTGTCTGCTGATTCTGATCGCATCCGTTCCAGTTGATCTGTTGTGAAGCTGTATGTGGATAAATACGCCATTTCCGGATAACTCTGCCCAGAAGATCATAGATGGTCAGCATTATATCATCATTTTTTGAACAGTTCAGTCTGTCTGTATTCACTGTAAATGTAGTTTCTGAATTAAAGGGATTGGGATAATTCTGGGTGAGTACAGCTTCAGGTACTGCGGTTACCGGTTGTTCAATATCTGCAGAGGAACCGATCACAGGAAGGATCAGAGCAGAAGTATGTTCAGCATCATGATAGACAGTCTGATGGGCAATCTGAATTGAAGTGTTCTGACGAAATGGTTCTCCGGTATTGGGGTTGGGTTCGAATCTTGTATAATTGGAACTGGAGATGGAAAGGCGGATCGCATGGCCGGGAGCAAAAGCTAATGCTGTTGACCAGAGGTCTATAGTAAATTCATACACCTGTCCAGGAACCAGAAAAGATTCTTCTGTAAGTGAATTTCTGTGTCGTGCTTTAATAATCCCGTCAGCAACCAGCATCGATCTGCCGTCCGGATACACATCACAGAGCTTTGCAGTAAAATCAGTGTCCACTGCATCTGAACTTGCACTTAATTTTACGATAACAGGACCGGAAATTATCAGTGAATCCGTAAGTATATCAGTAGTATACATAAGAACGTCCTCTCTGGATTCAACTGCTGTCTGATCATAAGAACCGGCATCCAGAAAAAGATTTCTTCCTCCCACACTAGGTACGGGATTATCCGGATCATACATAAAATGATCAGGCAGATCCTGTTCTGATGGAGGATCTTTGCTTAATATTCCTCCGGAATGAAGGTAAAAGGCAACCGGGTCATATTCCGGTGGCCAGATATCAGCTTCAATCCATCTGTTGCCGGGGCTGTCCTGTTGTTCGGGATCACCCATCAAATAATACTGAACCCTGGTGTTTTCAATGCCGTTTTTGATGTTTTTCAGCCAGCGGTCCATCCAGTATATAAAAAGAGAGATCAGATCCACGGAACTGTCCGGAAAGTCCAGTTCACCGCAGGAATTGAAAATCAAATAATGAACCCAGGGTCCGATGATCAGTTTCTGAAAACCAGCTGCTTTTGGACCTCCTAATTGCTGAATATTAGTAAAAGCCTGGGTCTGTCCTTGTAAAAATATATCATGCCATCCTCCGATATGAAGAATGGGGACATTGACACTGTCCCATCTGGTGGAAAGATTTATACAGTCATATATTGGATCATAATGAGGATGATCCACAAAAAAATCGATCAGATTTTCCGCATCCTGCTGCTTAAGCCAGTTTTCCACCAGAGAATACCGGAGTTCTCCTCCGTAAAAAAGTGCCTGTTCGTATATATTGGAAGCTGCAACTAATATTACACAGCAAGAAAGATGGGGAGGATTGGTTCCAGCTGCCAGATAGCCGGTTATTCCTGAGGCAGAAACCCCCACCATTCCTATTTTACCGTTACACCAGGACTGATCAGCAATCCATTCAACCGTATCGTATCCGTCCTGTTTGCGTCCCCAGCCATCCTGAAAGAACACAGAATCTGCTCCTTCAGATTTATATCGTCCTCTGGTATGCTGCACTACTATAGCATATTGGTAAAGATTAGTAAGTAATGAAGCTGATATTGTATTAAGCAGATAAGAATCCTGGTAAGGAGTTCTTTCCAGAATAACAGGCCAGGGGCCGTTTCCTACAGAAGGAGTGTACAGCGTTGCTTCCAGACGAATGCCATCCCGCATGGGGATCATCAGTTTTTGGGTTTTTACCTCGGCCGAAATGGAAGTACTGACTGTGAGAAAGCAAAGGAATAGAAGGAAGTTTTTAACTTTTATGCTTTTCATTATAGTATATCCTTTTACCAAATTATATTTTTTAGACTGGATTTACAGGATGAACAGGATTATTTATTTAGTTATTATATAAAGTTATTGGAGTAATATTATACCATTGAGTAATCATTTTTAAAATCCAGTAAATCCTGTCACATCTCAATACTATTTTTTCTCATATTACTAGTTACAGTCAAACATAGTTAATTATAGCCAATCATGAATAACCATGCTAATCATAGATATCATGGTCAATCATGGTCCAATACCGCCACAATTTCGATATGGCCGGTATGAGGAAACATATCAACCGGCTGTACATTTTTCAGGGTATATTGATCTTTACATAATATAGTCAGATCCCGGGCAAGAATGGCCGGATTACAGGAAATATAGATAATTTTCGGAGGAGCCATTTTCAACAGGCCCTGAATGGATTTAGGATGGGTGCCTCCTCTGGGAGGATCCAGAATAACAACATCAGGATCAGTGAATTTTTCAGTTACCTGAGTAATATTATTCATAATTTCTTTTATGTCCGCCTGATGAAAATAAATATTATTTAGATTGTTTATCTCGGCATTCGTAACAGCATCAGCGATCGCGGATTCAACTACTTCTATGCCGTATATATTCTTTACTTTGTCTGCAATGAATATTCCGATTGCTCCGGTTCCGCAGTAAAGATCCAGAACATTTTCAGTACCTCTGAAATCAGCCAGATCACAAATGGTATTGAACAGGATTTCAGTTTGAACAGTATTGGTCTGAAAAAAGGCTTCCGGGGAAATTCGGAATATTTTATCTGCGATTTTTTCTCTGATCTCATTTTTCCCTTGCAGGAGCCTGGAATGATCTCCTTTGGCTATCTGCGCCTTTTTGTCAGTGACAGTATGTATCAGGGAAGTGATCTCAGGATGATTTTTCTGGATTTCAGGACCCATGCTGTCAATCACGTGTTTGACCTGTTCTTCCTCCTGTCCTGAAGTAAAAAGATTTACCATGATGTCTCCGGTATGGATGCCCTCTCTGAGAACCAGAAAACGCCAGATCCCGGTGTGATTTCTGGTATCATAGGCAGGCAGTCCGGTTTCCAGAGTCAATGTTTTAATGGTCTTCAGTATTTTATTCAGAGTATCAGACTGCAGCAGACATTTGTCAAGATCCAGCACTTTATCGAATCGTCTGGGAACATGCATGCCCAGGGCAAAATCCTCTGGTTTCTGATTGTCATTTTCATCAATAAACCATCGTTTATTGGAAAAACTGAATTCCATTTTGTTGCGGTAGCCATACTGTTCTTTACAACCCAGAGCCGGAAGTACCGGGGGATCATTAATTTCACCTACCCGTCGCAGGATTTCTTCGGTTTGTCTGGTTTTATAGTGCAGTTGGGTTCTATAGTCCAGATGCTGGAGCTGACATCCGCCGCAGATGCCGAAGTAGGGGCAGGGAGCTTCGATCTGATGAGGCGAAGGTTCAATCACTTCGTCAATGGTCGCTTCTCCGTAGCTTTTCTTTTTTCTTCTGATCCGTGCTGTTACTTTCTGCCCGGGAATTCCACCCCGTACAAACCAGACAAAATTATCCTTTCTGGCTACTCCTTTGCCCCCGTAGGCCAGATCTTCGATCTCTAATTCCAGAGTATATTGTTTTTTGGTCATTTGGAATAATGTACGTAAGCAGGGGAAGAAAAGCAAGGGGTTGAAGGTGTGTTAATATGATTTTGATTCATACATAAACCACGGAGTGCAATTTTTATTAAAAAACTTGACTTTATTTGATTTTTATTTTATCTTTTTATAGAATAACTTTGTTTTTTTTGATTAATGTTAAATTTAACAAAGTTTTATTTATGGAGAATGAAAAATGATAAAAAAAAGAATGATCCTGAAGCACATTTTACCCTGGCTGGAAAGAGATGAAATTATTATAATTTCCGGACCAAGACGAGTGGGTAAGACAACTACGTTAACTTTGATCAAAAATGAACTGCTTTCAAGAGGGATAAATGAGGATAATATTTTTTTGTTTAATCTCGAAGATCTGGACATTCTAAAGGAGTTAAATAAGTCTCCAAAGGAATTATTAAAGCATATTATCAATAAATCAAAAAAGAATTACTTTTTCATCGACGAAATTCAATATCTTGATGAACCTACAAATTTTATGAAGTATCTCTACGATCTACACAAAGATAAAATTAAGTTAATCGTAACTGGTTCTTTTTTATTCGAATTCAAGGGACAATTTAAAGATACCCTGGTTGGCAGAAAAGTCGGATTTGACCTTACTCCCTTAACTTTTCAAGAGTACATTGATTTTAAAAATACTGATCTTTTACCCTATTACGATAAGAATAATGTACCTGAATCGAGGAAAACCGAATTTCTAAACTTGCTTGAGGAATATTTGATATTTGGCGGAATGCCGGAAATTGTATTAACTGACGATAGAGAGATTAAGAAGACACTCTTAAAAGAATATGTAAGCACATATTTAAAAAAAGACATTCGTTATGTTTCCGGTAGTAATGATGTTCTCCGCTATAATGATCTGCTGTCTATCATCGCCAATCAAATTTCCGGACTGTTAAATAAGGAAGAAATTTGTAATACACTGGGTATGACCAGAAACAAAGTAGAGAAATACCTTACAAATTTTATTCTATCTTCATTAGTTTATTTACTGCCTCCATACTATACAAATATTCGTACTCAAATTTCCAAAATGAAAAAAGTATTCTTATTTGATACAGGAATAAGAAATCAGATTATTTATAATTTCAATAGTACAAATAATAGAAATGATGCAGGAGCATTGTTTGAAAATTTTATTTTAAATGAACTAATAAATTCAGTAGGTCTGGAGTCAATTTATTTCTATAGAACTAAAATGAAAACAGAAATTGATTTTATTATTAAAACCAATGAAATAGTGCCTGTAGAAATAAAATACAAAAAATTGAAATCGGCAGTTGGTTTAAGGGCAATAGTGCATTTTATTAATAAAAATAATATTAAGAGAGGTTTTCTGGTTAATCTCACCCTTAATAAAAAAATGGTTAATCAGAACATTGAAGTAATAGATTATTTAAAATTTTTAAATATTTTAAAACAATTCAGAAATGAATAATTAAAAGGCCCAAGGTGAAGAACACCTTCGGCAGCGGTAAATAAATATATAACAAAAGGGGATAATATTATGAACATTGGGAATAAATGTACAAATATTTTACTGGTTTTATTAATTTTGATTATTTGCAAACAAAATGTAGGTGTTGCTCAGGAAAATGCTGAAAATGAAATCAGAGCCACTTTTTTAAAGTTTCAGAAAGGTGTTGAACAGGGGGAAACAGATACAGGGCCACAGCTGACGACAGAACAATTCTCATCCTCATTCATACCCTTTTACAATCAACTGGCAAATGTTTACAGCAAGGCGAAGATCCCTTTCCCGGTTGAGATCAGTCATCTGAAAATTCTCAGAGATGGAAGGGCAAAAGTGGAGACAAGAATTAATCCCGGGAAAGATTTATTTGTGTTCACCTTAAAAAAAAAAGATAAAGTCTGGAAGTTCTGTCATTTAGAATGTATACTTTTTCCAATTCATTCAGTTCCATCCATGCCGTATAAAGATACCTATGATATACCACATGAAAAACGCGGTTTTATGATGGCTGAATTGAACCTTCACCGGAAAAGTTCCACATACGAAGTAATAAAAAATTTATCGGATGAACAGACTGCCAAGAACTTTTTCCTTGATGGGCCCGGCTATAAAGCAGCTCTGGATGCCTGGCTTCCGTTTATAGAAGGTGCGGCGCAGTTTGCTTTGTTTTTTGCTATTACAGAGAATAATTACTGGGGTGCTCATTATATTGTCACTAAAGCTGATTTTGAGAATGCTGAAGTGGTATGTAGTCCTCTCATAGAATTGGATGTATTACAAAGGTCATATCATTATCCAAAATTCAGTATTGAAGAATAGATTTTTTATGATCATCCTGGATTTCATAATTCAGGGTGTATAAAAGATAGACTTTACAGCCCGTAAAATAGCGTTGTACAATAATCAGAATTTCCAAATTAGCTAATACCTATAATTACGGGGCTGAGGCCATATAAGACAGTGTTCTGAGCAGTGATACCCAGGTCGATCATTCTTCAATCAAAAATCGTTAATCCTTGTTCTTAAATCCATTTCTTTCGATCTCAGAACAAGGATTAACGATAAGTGATTTTTGATTAAAGTCATAGAGTCACAAAAAATATCAATTCTATTTCAATTAAAAAAACTCTGTTTCTTTTATAAGAAAAAAAGATTATATTATATAGAGCAATGTGTTGCATAAAATATTCTATTCATAAATGTAAGGAACCCCACAATGAAACAGATGAAACTTTTTTTGGTTTTACTTTTGTTAACTACTACTGCGTCTGCCCAAATCAGAAACCCAAAAAATATTCCATTCGATTGGAAAACGGATACATCGAAATCTGAAATTGATCTCTCGGAAATATCTGTGGTCTTGCCGAGAGGGAGTTTTCATGTATTAAATTATCCCGATTTCATTGGTAAAGAAAAAAGCTTACAAAGCTTTATTCCAAGAGAGCCGGTTATGGTTGTAGAGGTGAATGGTGCTGCTAAAGCATATCCGTTAAATATGCTCTCTTTTCATGAAATCGCGAATGACAGTCTCGCTGGTATCCCGATTGTGGCTACCTATTGTCCATTATGCAATTCCGGAATTGTTTATGACAGACGATTGATGTACAAAGAAAAATCTTATCTTCTCGAATTTGAAGTTTCCGGTATGCTGCGAAAAAGCGATATGGTAATGGCTGATCGTCAAACTGAGTCATGGTGGCAGCAGCTTATGGGTAAGGCAATTGTGGGCGAACTTGCCGGTGCCGAATTGAAAGTAATTCCTTCCCTGATTATTTCAGTAGAAGAATTTTTTAATCGTTATCCGGATGGTAAAATAGTATCCAGAAACACTGGAAATAAAAATGCTGAGGCAAAATATGGATTTAATCTATATAAGCATTATGACAGCTGTAATGGAAAACCTTATAACAGATTCTTTAGTACAGATGAGATCGATTCAAGATTGCCTCCCATGGAAAGAGTGGTCGATATAAGAAGTAAAGGTGAGTTTAAAATATATCCTTTTTCCATACTGAAAGAAAAAGAGGTCATTAACGATACATTTAATTCCAAACATGTAGTTTTGTTTTATAAACCAGGTGTTGTCTCAATCCTGGATGAAAAAGATATCAGCAAATCAAAAGATATCGGTATGGTGACCGTATTTAATGCCTTACTGGATGGAAAAATTCTGATCTTTAAAAAAGAAAATGATAAGTTTACAGATACAAATACAAATTCTGAATGGGATATAAACGGCAAATGTATAGCAGGAAAACTTAAAGGGAAACAATTAGAAATTGAACCGCATGGAAATCACTTTGCTTTTGCCTGGCTGGCGTTTCATCCCCATAGCAGTATTTATCAGCCAGATTAATATAATTATCGTTGATTACTCTTAAACACAATAAATACTCATTATCATTTAAAAGTACCCGGCAGCACGCAGTTTGCTGTTAGCGTTCCAAGATCTTCTCTGTCCTCTGGGTACTGGCCTCTGACTTCTTAACGACACTCTTCTTACATTCTTAAGATCATGTTCTTGTTTTTTTCATCTTGCTTCTTGACTCTTGGTTTTATGCCTTCGCTTGCACTCAGGACAAGCTTTTATCTTTATTTTTTAGTCTTTGATCTTTAGTCTTTCACTTTTTCCTTGTTTTATCTTTTATCCTTTATCTTTTATCCTTTATTCTTTGTTCTTGATTCTTCCTTCCATCCTTCCATTATTCCAATATTCCATTTGTCCTTTATCCTTGAAACTTGTTAAATTTGTAAAAATTTTTTTGATTTAAACTGTAAGACAAGTATATTTGTATCAGAGAATAAATTTTTAAAAAAAAGGAGAACAATGCATGAAATCAGTAAAATATTTAGTTTTAATTTTATTTGTCATAATGCAGGCCGGGTATGCTCAGGAAGATATTGATCATGAAGTAAGCACAGATGTACCGGAATTACATGAATTTCATAAGACTATTTATTCATTGTGGCATAAAGCATGGCCGGATAAGGATTATGAAATGTTGAAATCATTAATTCCTGATATAGAAAAAGGGTATCAAAAGATCAAGGATGCTGAATTACCAGGCATTCTGCGACACAAAAAAGATACATGGGATAATCATGTAAATACATTAAAGCAATATGTTGAAAAATATAAAAAGGCTGCTGAAAAAGGTAAGAAACAGCAGCTCCTGGATGCTGCGGAGAATATTCATTCTCAGTTTGAATATTTAGTAAGAACAATACGTCCTGTATTACAGGAGATGGAAGAATTTCATAAAAGCGTATACGTACTGTTCCATTATTATACACCTGAATATGATTACAGCAAGATAAAAGAAACTGTGTCCGAAATGGTGGTAAAAATGGACGATTTAATGAAAGCAGAATTGCCTCAGAGGTTAGAAGACCAGAAAGATATATATGAAAAAGCGGTGAATAATTTAAACGATTCAGTTAAAAATTTGTATACCATTGTTAATAAAGAAAATAATGAAGAAGCAATAAACAAGGCAGTGGATACAATGCATTCCAGATATCAGGAGCTGGAAGCAATTTTTGATTGAAAAGTTGAGAGAAAATTCGATTTCCCGCAGAAGCTGAGCCTCCCCGGGACGAATTACCTGGGTTTGACTAAAAGTAAAATTTTAACGCAGAGTTCGCAAAGTGCACAAAGTGATAAATTTATAATTATTAAATATTTACATTTTTTGGGGCAATCTCTGCGACCTCTGCATTTAAAGCACTCTCATAATAGACAACTCCAGGACGATAAGAAAAATAAATATACAGAGAATGTTAGTTTGAAAGGGAGATGAATAATGAAGAAAGAAATTCCAGCACAGGAGCTTGACACTAAACGATTCATCGATGAGAAGGTAGAGGAAATTAAGCGTACTGTAAAGGATGGACAGGCCATTAATGCTCTTTCCGGCGGTGTTGATTCATCTGCAGTAACGCTCCTGGGGCATCGTGCTTTGGATGATCGTCTGAGAACGGTTTTCATAGAAAACGGTCTTATGCGCGCAGGGGAGGCGGAACAGGTGGTCAGATTCTTCCGCGCACTCGGAGTGACCGTTGAAGTTGTTGATGCACGTGAGGAATTTTTTTCAGCACTTAAAGGTGTGACAGATCCAGAAGAAAAACGCGAGGCGATTACACAAACCTTCTACCGCCGTGTTTTTGGTCGGCTTGTCCGCGAGAGTAAAGCAAAGTATTTACTTCAGGGGACAATTCTCACTGATGTGGATGAGACTGTTGCCGGGATCAAACGGCAGCATAATGTTTTTAAGCAACTGGGAATTGATCCTCAGGAATCTTTTGGCTACCAAATTCTGGAGCCGCTTATCCAGCTGCGCAAGGACGGAGTAAGAAAAGTGGGCAAAGCACTGGGGCTACCCGGTGAATTGTTCCAGCGCATACCTTTTCCGGGGCCGGCTCTGGCAGCTCGTGTTATCGGTGAAGCAACACCTGAGCGTATTGAGACAGTTCGGCAGGCCACCAAGGTGGTTGAGCGGCTTCTTTCTGACAGCGGTGCTTTTCAGTATCTTGCTATCCTGCATGAAGACCGGGTAACCGGGATGCGGGACGGCAAACGCGATTTTGGCCAGCAGATCGAAGTACGATGCTGGGAAAGTGTTGATGCACGTACAGCCACGCCTACTCATCTTTCCTTTGATATCCTTGAGCAACTGGTGCAGGAAATTATCCGTACAGTGCCCGGTGTTGTCAGCGTTACCTATAATATAGCATCCAAACCACCATCAACTATTGAAGCTGTATAATGATTAAAAAGTGCTTATTAACATACCTATAAATAGTGTCTTTCTGATATGAATAATCAGGATTTATCATCATCATGAGGTTGAGATTACAGAAATGATAAAACAATAATAATCTTAGCTGGCTCCATTTTTTTATAAATAAACAGAATTGTAGTAATTGATATATATTATTATATTAACATAATAATTCGGATAGATTATGAACCATGATCACAGTCATACAATAAATAATTATAATCGTTCATTTGCTATTGGAATAATTTTAAATATAACTTTTGTTGTTATTGAAGGCGGTTATGGCATATTGTCTGACTCACTTGCCTTAATAGCAGATGCAGGGCACAACCTGAGTGATGTTGCCAGTCTGCTGCTTGCCTGGGGGGCCAGTCTGCTTGCTAGAAGAGCCGCAACTCAAAGACGAACGTATGGCTACCGGAAGGTTACAGTATTAGCTTCTCTGGTAAGTGCGATACTGCTCCTTGTGGTGCTCGGTGGCATTACCTGGGAAGCTATTGGTCGTTTTATCAATCCAAAACCTGTTGAAAGTTTAACTATTATCACAGTGGCTGGAATTGGAGTGATTATAAACACACTCACTGCACTGCTTTTTGTCAAAGGGCAAAAACATGATTTAAATATCCGGGGGGCTTTCCTTCATATGGCTGCTGACGCCGGGGTATCATTAGCTGTGGTCATTGCCGGAATATTCATTTCTATAGGAGGCTGGCTGTGGATTGACCCGGTAGTGAGTCTTTTAATTGTTACTGTAATTTTTTTCAGTATGTGGGGACTACTCCGGGACTCGATCAACTATATTATTGATGCGGTACCCAGGGGGATAGACTATGACGGGATAAGACGATACTTAATGAGTTTTGATTGTGTTATTCGGATTCACGATTTACATATATGGCCTTTAAGTACAACCGAAGTGGCTTTGACTGTTCATATAGTAGTTAATGATGATTCCCTGGATAATGAGTTCCTGCTGAAAATCCAGCGGCATCTTCATGATAATTTTAACATAGAACATGCAACAGTTCAGGTTGAGTCCTGCGAAGGTGAGGATGAATGCATACTGGACAGGGACAGGTGTAAATAGTTTATTGATTTCCTGATTCCCGGTCTCATTGATTGGGGATCAATTATAAGAGATTTTGCCTCTTTTACTTTCTGTGGGGTGTTCTTTTGATCAGGGTTGACTGAAAATAAAATTTTAACGCAGAGTTAGCAAAGATATCGTAGAGTTCGCAAAATAATAAATATTTTATTATTATATATTTAAAAACATTGTATTTTTTTTTCTTATCTTTGCGTTTAAAACTTTCTCTTACTTTTTGGACACCTCCTATTATCTATTTCGTTTATTTAAATATGCTTTCACCTGATCAAGGTATTTTATCGATACAATAATTTTTTCATGCACATATTTTTTTTCTGAGGTTATGGTTAATTTGAAATATTTCTTCTTTTCATCAATTGAGCTTTCATCAATTTTATCCCATGGTATGAAATGCAGGTTGACAATCAGGCCGTTTGTGCCGATAAATACTACAAATTTATAATAAAAACAGAAGTCAATGATAAATATATATATAAATATATGGCCATAATTTTCGTGAGGTTCATAGATCAACCAGTAAATAATCCATGATAATGCCATGATTAATATTAAATATCTTAATATATTCCCCCAATAAGATGTAATGGATAAAATATTTATGGTTTTAATATTATTTCCGATTTTGTTAAGCAGATTTTTCTTTTTTTGTTTATCCCGTTTAATTTTGAAAAATAATATTATTAACAGTACTATATAGATTATATATAAAATCATAATTTCAGCTCCTGATGGTCATTAAAAATTTAATTTTATTATCTAAAACTTTTATTCTTTACTATTTTCATGAATAAAATTCATTATTTCTTCATATTGGTTCGGTTTCAGGGGTATATTCCATTGTTTAATACATTTTTTTTCTCCATTTATAATAATTATTTTTTGTGATCCATTATTACAAAAGTTTTTAAAAACATGAGAAGAATCCAGAATGAAAGGAAACCGGATATTGTTTCCCTTAATAAATCCCCGCAGTAATTTTTTCTGTATTAATATATTTTCTTTATTATTGTCATTTTCTATACTATCATAACAAAGTACACCATATATTGAATTTTTTATTTTTTCTGATTCCTGTAACCGATCACAAAGTTCAATGAATGAATCCATACAAAATTTACATCCAAAGTTAGTATTTTCTAGTATAAGAATTATGGCTATATTTTTGTTTTGACTCATTGGACATCCATTAACTGTAGATGTGTTACTATAAACAATTATAAACAATATTGCTAATATAAAAATTTTATTAAAAAATTTTCGATGTGGAATTCTAGAAAGATAATTCACTGTTCTGTCCTTTTTTTAAATTTAATTATAAATCATTTTATATTTTTTTAAAATTATACCCTGCTTTGCCCGGGAATATAAATAATTTTCCTTATCAATGTATATACAATGTGTTTCGTCTGGAAGGGTAAGGGTTGTAATGTGTTCTCCATTTTGGGATAGTATGTATACATCTCTACTTTTATTTTTTGAAAGATTACCACCTAATATAAATATATTCATGGAGGTATCAAGTGCGAGATCTTTATAATAGAAATATTCCGGGGTTTTTAATCCATAGGAATTATTATACTCTTGTTTTTTATTTTTAAAAAAGGTAACAGACCATATAGTTTTACCTTTTTTATTACATTGTTTTATTTTATTTTTTGCTGTATAACACATATATAAATTATTTTGATTATCAAATTCAAATTCAATCATATTTGGGAAAAAACCCAAATTATCAGAATTTTTCCTTTTCTGATTTTTCTTATAATAGAAAATTTCATTTTTATTTCCTAAACTATCAATTATTTGAATGTTACCTTCAATAACATCAGGAATGGCTATTCTATTATGTGATAATATTTGAATATCTGCAATAGGTTTTAGAAATGGTATTGAGTATCGATACTGCAGATTAGTATCAAAAACTTGAATTCCTGGTCTATATTGATCAGTAACATATAAATGATTATTATAGTATTTGATGAAGCGTATTGCATTAAACTCCCCCGGTCCCTGGCCACTTCTCCCAGTTTTTTTAATAAATTCTCCTTCTGGAGTAAATTTTTTAATTGAGTAGTCCATCATATCAGTTAAATAAATATTCCCGGAATCATCTGTACATATATCTGCCCATTGATAGAGGATTTCACTATCAATGGAACCAATTGATAATACTTCTTTTAAGATTATTTTATTGAAGTTTTGACTAAACAATATATTAGCTGGAAGTATTAATATCAGAAATATAAATACTTTGAAATTTATTTGATATAAAAAGTTCTTATTTAGTATCATTTAACACCTTTAATTTTATTATTAAAAAGAAGATTTTTAAAAAATAATTTTAATTGGGGTTAGATAATTTAACCCCAATTAAATGTGTAATAAATTATTTACCAATATACATTTCACACCATACATACCCTGTTAGACAATAAGCTTCACCTAACCCATAAGGATCGAAAAATGAATAGACGGTTCTACATCTCTCCCAGGCTTCTACACATTTCTTACCCGCATTAACTGGTATTACATTTAGAAAAAATAATAATATTAAGGAGATTAAATATAAATTTGTTTTAAATTTTTTCATAACCATATCCTTCTTTAACATAAATGGAAAGTTTTTAATTAAATTTAACCATAATACGTTTTGCACCATGTATAGCTACTTACACAAAAGGCAAGTGAGTATGATCCAAAACAGTTTTCAAATTTTTCAATACACGTTTCTTTCGCATGTAATGGGCTTATAGTTGAAAATAACATTAATAGCATAGACAATATAATTATTTTGTTTTTAATCAGTTTTTTCATAGCATAACCTATTTTTTAAATTAATTAAATATGATTTATTTATAAAAAGTTTTACACCAAGCATATCCAGTTGCACAGAAACTCGCTGTAATTAGTGCTGCTTGTGCTCCTCCAGTTAATCCCGCAATGCTAGCTCCACCGAGGCATTTAATCAATCCTGTCTCACAGTCACCTGGTGATTTAGCTGCATATACTGAATTAACATTAACCAACAAAAACAGCAATACAAGTATGATTACTAATGGTTTTATTATATGGTTTATTTTATCAAGCTTCATATTATTTTTCCTTTTTTTAAGGGTTGTTATTTTTTTATCAAATTTAATCACATTACTATCCAGTCAAAGAAACCCAAAAACTAATCTAAAATTTTTCATATTCCTTATAATAATAAACATCATTTTATTATAAAATTTTTAATAATTTAATATTGTATACAAAAATATACTATATAAAGATTATTATTAATTTTTTTTAAAAGCAAGTATTTTCTATTGACATTTTCATTGACATTTTCATTGAATATTATCGATAATAATTTTCTTTATTTTATATATACAATATTCACGAATGAATACATTAAGCATTATTGTCAATATATATTTTTGTCCGGTGAGGTGTTCTTTACCTTACCGTAAACAAAGAAGAAGGTGAAAAACATCTACAGCATCAAGAAAAACAACGTCTGTTAAAACACCCGGGGACTCGCTTCGCTCGACACCCGGGGTTTTAATACTTTCTTGAAGTAACATCTCAAATCACATATCGTTAATCACGGTTGTGAGATCAAAAGAAAGGATTTAAGAACAACGGTCAACGATGTTTGATCTATGATGTTTAACGGCTGGTATATTATTGCTGGATCAGCTTTGAAGTAAACATCCGCAGCCGGTATATAAAATAATAAAATACCGGTATCAGGGAGATGGTAAAAATGGTTGAGCTTATCATGCCGCCTACCATGATAAAGCTCAACTCCTCCAGAATTTCTGACAAATTAGTGTTTCGGGAGCTTAGAAAGAAGATAGGAATGAGACCGCCGATGGTAGTAACAGTGGTAATGATAATGGGGCGGATCCTCTCGGTTCCGGCCTGAATCAGCGATTCTTTCAGGTTCTTTTTTTTCCTGAACACCTGATTGATCCTCTCAACCAGTACAATGGAATCATTTACCACAATACCGAGCAAGAGGATGATGCCGATATAGGCATTCACACTGAAATCCCGGCCAAAGATAACATACATAAGAAATACCCCCAGCATGGCAAAAGGCACACTGAGAAAAATCACAAACGGCTTCCAGAAAGATTCGTAAAGAGCAGCCAGGATCATAAATACTCCCACAGCAGCAGCTATGATAAGATTTTTTAACTGCATTTTTTCCTTTTCTGTGAAAAAGCTCCAGTCACTTTCTTCAATATTATACCCGGGGGGAAGAATGACTGATTCGATAATACTTTTCAGATACCTCTGCTGTAGCTTCGAGGGTCCTTTGAAATTCCAGGCGATCGTAAATTTGTACTGCTGATTTTTTTTATCGATCCAGTGAATCTGTTTTTCAGGAACCTGTCGAAAACAGTCATTAAAATACACTGTATTTTCACCGGAGATGGTCAATGGTGACCGGGTGATCTCATCCAGTTCAGTGAGCTTATCCTGAAAGGTCACTCTTAAGGGATAGCGCTGATTACCGATTATGATCTCATCTTCCCAGGAAGAGCCGGGAAACAGCTGATACAGAGCATAACGAATGGACTGTACATTCAATCCTTTTTGCCATACATTTTGTACATCACATTCATACTGAAAATTATGCTCAGACGTTTCCATCCCCCAGATATTGCGTTCTGAAGGAGTAACAATACCTTTATCAACTCTGGGATTGGTTTTTGCTTTTTTCAGGATGTCTCTGCAGATATCCCAGAGTTTGTAGTAATCAGGTCCGGTGATCTGCAGGCGGGAACCATAATGTGTATATATTCTGTAACCGCCGTTATAGTAGCTTTCCGGTAATACCCCGCCAATGTAAATTCCGATACCGGCATAATTGACTGCCTGTCCGATGAGTTTGTTTTCCAGAATATAGGGTTCGTAGCTTTGACTGTATTTTTCCGGATAGTTGATTCGTATACTTGCATAAGCAGATTTTTCATTTATAGTGGTCAGGGTTTCACAATTGATATTCGACTGATCAATGATCTGTTCAAATGATCCGGCTATGTTATCAAGTGTCTGCAACGTTACTCCTTTGGGAGCACGTATACTGACACGTGTCTGCAATTTTTTCCGATGATAGAAAAAACTGCTTTCACTTACATTTTCAATAAATAAATAAATGGTTATACCGAAAATAAACAGGGCAGTGAGCATGGTAAGGAGGGGGAACCGGAGGATTTTTTCCAGTACCGATGCATAAGAGGTCTTTTTCGGTTTCTCATGATGAGCAACCGGAGGCTTGAATTTTTCCGGAAATCGTATGAATATAGCCGGCATGAGAACCACTGCCAGCAGAAGAGATGCAATCAAGGAAAATCCCAGCACCAGAGCCATGGGACTGTAGTACTCTCCCAGTCTTTCCTTTAACAGCAATAAGGAGAAAAACACTAAAATCGTTGTAGCAGATGAAGCCAGGAGAGGCTGAAATATTTCCAGCGTTCCTCTGAGTGCGCTGATATAGGGAGGTTTGCCCAGTCGGTAATAGTGCTGTATGTTTTCCACTACTACCACAGCATTGTCAACCAGCATACCGAACACCAGAGCTATACCTGCCAGGGTGACAATATTGATAGTATACCCGCTTAAATAGAGGAAAATTCCTGCACTGCAGAAGGAAAGCAGAATGATCAGCAGGATCATAAAAGAAGGAAAGAATTTTCTGAACAGTAGAAACAGGATGATGAAAACCACTGTTAATATGACTCCGGTCCGGATCCATAAACTGTTCAGTTCTGCACGCAGGTCCTGAGCCTGATCTGAGATCATAATCAGTTCGGTTCCTTCAGGCAGTACATTTCTTATTTCTTTTATTTTATTTTTCATCTGTTCTGAAAATTTGAGTGCATTTTTCCCGGGTATCTTAAATACATTGATTGATATCAGGGGAAGAAAGTTTCTGCGTGATATTGATTCCGGTTTTTTATATCTGAAAGAAATAGTGCTTATTTCTCCCAGCGTTATTCCTTTTTTAACAGAGATGTTCCTCAGTTCATCAATTGATTCCGGACGGTTATCCACCATAAGCAGATGATTTTCTCCTTTTGATGTTATGGCGCCCAGCCCCTTATAATACTTTGCCTGAGAAAGATATCTTTGTATTTCATTCTGGCTTATTGAATATTTATTCATTAAACTTTGATTAAGCTTTATCTGTAAAAAACCGTCAGAGCCGCCCAGAACTTCACAGGTTCCGGTGCCGTCAACAGATTTTATCAGGGGAAGTATCTGTTCTTTGGCTAAATGACGAAGCTGATTCAGGGTCTGAGGACCGTTAATCTGGAATTCAAAGAAGGGAGCTGTATACTGTTGCTGCTGCTCTTCTTCATCTTCACCAAAGAACGGTTCGACATTTATCACTGCATCTGAGGGAAAATTTTCCTGTTTTTTTATCTGAGCAATTTTTTCTTTTACAGAAAGATAGATGTACTGCAGTTTAATATCAGCGGGAAATGACAGATCAAGATAGGCAACACCTTTTCCGGTGGAAGAATTCACCGCACTAATATCTTTGAGCTGCATACATTTTTCTTCCAGAGGCATGGTTATCATTTGCTGCAAAATTTCCGGAGGCTGTTTTGACCATGTAACCGATATACGTATTGTCTGTTCCTTTTCCCGGACAATTCTTCCCCTGCTCGCCGGCTGAATTTCTATGGGAGTATAGAGGAAGGAATTTATCCCTATAAGTACAATAAGGAATACTAGAATAATGATCGATACCGGGTGATGCAATATCCAGCGCAGGATTTTCATGGTAGTTAAGAATACTCCTTCTTGGGGTACTTTCCTATAATTATTAAATTATTTTGCCACGGATTCACACAGATTAACACAGATTAAATAAATAGAAATTTTAAGTTTTAGTTTTATTTATTAAAATTTATTAACCCTGTTTTTTTTATTAAATCTGTGTTTCATCCGGGTTAATCTGTGGCTTTATTTTTTAGTTACTGTAGAACATTCAGTTAATTTAGTTTATGGCAATACTTTATTTTTAAATGTACTTGCCAGCTAGAATATCTTTTTTTTAACCAAGCAAAATTTTGGTCTTGTCCTGAAATAGATTTACAACTAAAACAACAGTTTTTTACTTTTTTCTCCATATACTATTTGTTTTTGAATAATCCTCTATATAATTAACGTTTAACTTAAAACAGTAACAATTTGTCATACTTTTTTATTTAGAGGCGTGAGGTTCTTTGCTCGCTCAGGATAACATTACAGAGCGACTGGTTTGGTAAACTGTAAACTTTTTTCAAAATGACACCTTTTTTCTTTTTATCTTTTATCTTTTGTCTTTTATCTTTTTTCTTTACTCTCTTCCCACACCTCAAATACAACCGGCGTAATAAAGAGCGTCAGTACAGTGGTGAAGAACAATCCTCCGATAATGGTTACAGCCAGGGGCTGATTGATCTCTGCATTACCTCCGAAACCAAGCGCCATGGGGAACATGGCAGCTATGGTGGTCACCGTGGTCATCAGTATGGGCCGGAATTTTTCTTTACTTGCCTGCAGAACTGCGGGGCGGATATCCATTTTTTCTTTTTTTCTGAGAAGGACCATGTAATCAAGTTTGATGATGGCATCATTGACCCCGATCCCGATGAGCATGATTATGCCGATAAGAGAAATGACATTCAGGCTCTGACCGAATATGATCAGTCCCAGCACTGCCCCCATGAATCCAACCGGAACAGTGATTATGATGTTCAGAGGGTGGAAAAAGGATTCAAACTGAGCTGCAAGTATAAGATATACGATCAGAGCAGCAAACATGAAGGCTTTAAACAGCTGAGAAAAGGAGCTGGAAATGCGTTTGCTTTCTCCGGAGATGAAGATGTCCGTTTCCGAGGGATGCATTTTTATCCATTTTTCTACTTTCCGATTCACTTTTCCCAGTTGAGCAGGAGAAACATACCCTTCCACTGAAATCACAGATTTTCTGTTTACTCTTTTTCTTTCCAGAATTTTCTTTTTGGTTGTAAGATTGAATATCTGTTCATTTCTTAAAAGATTGCCTGCAGGATCATTTAACTGTGCCATGAGATCCGATAATTTTTTTACTCCTACTTCCCGGGATTGAAGAATAATTGGGATCTTATGCAGACCCTGCTGCCACCAGCCAATCTGTCTGCCCCGGGAGAGAATTTCCAGTTTTTCAGAGGCCTGCATATAAGATATATCATATTTACTGCTAATTTCCGGTTTAAAAGAAGCATACTGTACTTCTTTCATCCCTCCTGCAGACAGGACCGGTTCATTGACAGAAGGAACAGTGTGCAGATAGTCCAGCAGTTTGTGGGCTAAATTTATTTTTTCTGTCCGGTTGGACCCGGCAAAATAAACCATAAAATTACTGGAGCTTTTCTGAGAAAATTCCTTTTTAAGGGCTGTAGGATGAGAAATGGTAATATTGTCATAGGGGAGGGTTATGGCATTTCTGTAATCATTCCGGTCAAAATCTTTTTCAGTAATTCGGTTATGTAAGGTAATGGCAAACCGGACAGTGTAATATCCGGGTGGGTAAAATATATTCTGAGGATCTGCTGCTTCTGCTGCAACCGGAGAAAAAACCTGGGTGGTGACGTTTCTGTTATTTTTGTCGGTTAAAAGATTTCGTATGGTATTTTTCGTCTCAGATACGATAAGTTCATAGGGATATTCTCTGGGAATTTCCAGGGTCAGTTCGATTTTGTCAGAGGCCACATCAGGCCAGTATTGCTGGGAAAGTATGAATACATAGCTGAGCACTGCAATGAGAACAGGGATGAGCAGAATCAAAAAAAATATTTTTTTGTTTTTCAGGGCAGAGATCAGATAGGTGTGATACAGCTCATAGGTTTTTTCATACCCGGTGTCAAAGAGATCAAAAACAGGTTTTGTCCATCCGGAAATTAATTTTCCCGTATTTCTGAAGAAATCCCGGATTTTCTGAATGGTGCAGGAGACAGTTTTTTTCAAGAAGCGTGTAATTTTCTTTTCATTCTGTTCCGGCTCTGTGGCAGGTATTCTGTCAGTTGATTTTTTTATGAACATTTTAAAAAAAGAGGGTACCAGAACAAGTGCTGTTATCAGAGAAAACAGCAGGGTGTAGGAAATAGTAAGTGCCTGTTCCCGGAAGAGAATGGCAGAGTATCCGCTGACATATATAATAGGGAAAAAGATGGCAATGGTGGTGAAAGTTGAAGCTGCAATGGCCCGTCCCACTTTAGTTAATCCCTGATAGAGCGAATTATCAGTATCAAGAGGATTGTAATTTTTACTGAGAGAATCCAGCATGACTATACCATTATCCACTATGAGGCCGATCCCCAGTGCCAGTCCTCCCAAAGTCATGATATTGAAAGTAATGTTATGAATAAAAAGAGCATTAAAGGCAAGAAGCAGGCATACAGGTATGGCCAGAGCCAGAATAAGGGAAAGGCGCAGTTTCTTGAGGAAGAGGAGGATCACTAAAAATGCAAGCACTGCTCCCAGACCAATTGACTGTTTCAAACTGGAAAGAGACTCACTGACAAATGCTCCCTGATTTTTTATTATGCGGAAATTGAATTCCGGATGATCTTCTGACAGTGTATTGATAAGTGCAACTGCATTGTTACAGGCTTCTATAGAGTTTGCTCCTGCTTCTTTGTAAATATTGACTGCCAGAGCAGCGGTTGTATCATAGAACACACAGGAAGTTAAAGGCTGAGGGATCTCTTTAATTTCTGCTACATCTTTCAGCTTGACCGGTATTCCCCGGCTGTTGTCAATGGGCAGCTGGTTCAGGGAATAAATGTTTTTTATGGGGAAATCCACAGTAAGGGAGTGTTCCGCATACCCAACTTTGACCCGCTGAGAGAATGATCTGCCCGGCAGGTTGGAGAGTATTGAATTTTCGATCTGTGACTGGCTGATCTGATATTTTGTCAGTTTTTCCGGTTTGGTGACGATCTGAACAGCCTGGGAAGGCATACCTGAGATCTGAGCACTGGATACGCCGTAGATCTGAGAAAAACGGGGTTTGATCACATCTCTGGCAAAAGAGGCCAGTTCTGTAATATCAGTATTTCCGGAAAAGGTGAACTGCAGAATGGGCATGGAGGCGGGATTAAAGTCCAGGATCAGGGGATGTTCTGCATTTTCCGGAAAATTATCATACACAGCATCGATCTTTTCCCTGATCCTCAGCAGATTGAAACGGGTGTTGATCTTCCAGTCAAACTGCAGATTTATGATGGACTGACCGTCTCTGGAATAGGAGATGATGTCTCTGAGAGAAGTCAGGGATGAAAAGGATTCTTCCAGAGGCTGGGTGATGTACTTTTCCACTTCTTCTGCACTGCTGCCCGGATACTGGCAGATGATAGTAAACTCCGGATATTCTATTTCCGGGAGAAATGAAGTGTTCATATTCTGCATGGAACGCACGCCGAATATGGAAAGTGCGATGGTAAACATTAAAATTGCAATTGGTCGTTTTAAGGCAAACATACTTATTTCCAATTAGTTTATCTTAGCCACGGATTAACACAGATTAACACGGATTTGATATATCTTTATTTTATTTATGTTAATCTGTGACAAAATCATTTTATACTTTTATCTTCTCTTCTGTCACGCTTTGATGAACTCAGCATGACAGAGTGAGCGGTTATTTTTTATATTTTAATTTTTATTCCATGTTTCTTTCAACCTTAAAACTCCGACCCAAGTTGAACTTGGGTCGGAACTAAAAAGAGAAGCTGTGCTTCTCATAATAATCTCTGCACTTTTAAAAGACCTCTTTGACCAGTTATGTATTCCCTGACAGGAGTTAAATAGGATTAACTTTAACATCATGCCCCAGGGAATAGTGGCCTTCCACAATCACACTGTCGCCCGGCTGTACCCCATTCAGGATTTCCACATACTCTGAATTTCCCACTCCGATATCAACATATCTCCATTTTGCCAGGCCGTTTTGCACCACAAATACCAGATCACGTTCATTCCGGTTCAGCAGCGTTTCCCTGGGCACCTTGAGCCGGTCCTCATACAGCTGTTTTCGTATCTGCACCTGAATGGTCTGGCCGTCTTTGAACAAAAATCCGGGATTGCTGCAGTAAGCCAGGGCCTGACCTGTATTCTGGTCCTGCTGGATCCGGGGCAGTATGGTGGTAATCTTGAGCGGTTTGGATTCATATCCTTCCATAAGCACCGGTGATCCGATCTCGATAGACTGGATATCTTCTTCCAGTATATCGATCACCAGTTTCAGGTTGGAAAGATCAGTAAGGCTGCAGACGGTATGACCTGATGAAACCTGAGCACCGGGATATATGTTCAGATCGGATACAATGCCGCTGAACGGGGCTCTGATGTCGCAATGCTGATAGGTTAACTCAGCTTCTTTTACCTGATTGTAGGTGGATTGGACATTCAGACGTGAAAGCATGATGGTTTCTTTGGCAGTTTTCGGTTCAGGATAAGGAGGGATCTTGGTGGCATGGGCAATGTTCATTTGATATTTCTGCCACAGATTCGATATGGAATCATTGGTACTGGAACTTAATTCAAACATTAATTTGGATACAGCTTTAATGTATTCAGCTCTGCACCGTGCAAGCTCATTCTGTATGTGCTGGGTGTCCAGTTTTGCCAAAAGATCCCCTTTGTCGACCAGTTCTCCTTCTTTTATGAGGATGGATTTTACCACGGAGGAGACCAGGGATTTGATCTCACCCTTGGTAATGGCATACATTTTTGCTCTGGTGGTAATGAATTTACTGATTTCACCTTTTTGAGCAATCACAGTTTTAACATCCACTCCGGAATTTTTAATGCTTTCATCCGGCTGGAACTGGTTTTTTTCAGAGGGGGGCTTATTCAGAAAGACAAGGTATACTGCAGCTGTTATTGCTATGAGCAGAATTACTGCTGGGATTATAAATTTTTTCATCATTCCTCCTGACTGGCTGAAAAAATTTCTTATAAAAAAATATCTTTTTTTTCTTGAATTAGCAATAAAAAAGGTAGTAATTATATTTTTGTTTGTCAAGAATTTTTTAAAAATTCTTTCGAAAAAAATTTAAAAAGTACTTGACAATTTGTCTTTTTTTTTTTTATTTTTTTTATATTATTAAATTTAATTAATAAATAAATAATATTTTATCATCCTGTATTCATAGGGGGATTTCCCATGTCCCGGGATTGGGCACAAAAAATCAGGGATGTAAAAGAGTATATTGATACTCATATCTGCGATATTTCCAATATATACGAAATTTCAGATATGTTTCATATTCAGGTAAACCAGTTGTATTCCTGGTTTCGAGTATTATTTCAAACCACCCCCAAAGAATATCTTTTGGATAAAAAAATAGAAGAACTTACAAAGATACTCCGCAGTGAAGGAGATGGACATGTTATTTTTTATTATGCCTATAAGTTAGGTTTCGAAACAGAAAGCGCCTTATGCCATCTTATTAAAAGAAAAACAAACCTGACCTTTACCGAATTTGCCCGGAAAGTATTAAGAAATTAATTTCTGATCTAATAAACATTATTACAGGATTTGTCAGTGCATTTGTCAGTGGAAATGTCAGTGTACTTGTCAGTGCTTTTGTCAGTGTACCATTCTTATTCGCCCCGAAGCGGGGTATTTAGAACTACTACGGCATCTCATCGCATTGTTTTAAAGTTTTCGGGGTTCAGGTAGGGGTGGGGTGTGTTCGTGCGTCACAGCTCCTTTAAACACCTGAAGGGTACAGGTAGGGGTGGGGAGCGATTTCCTTATGTATTCTTTGCCCTTAACAGGATATGGGGGTCTCCATGTTATAGGAGAGGGAAAAGGTCTACGTAATAATAAATGATTTTTAC
>JAWODZ010000194.1:0-35138 GCA_046483025.1 bacterium | reverse complement strand
AAATGTCCTGAAGTCACCTTTGTTTCTCACTACGCCCTTTTAGGTGAATATGATTTTATTGATATTTATGAAGCACCTGATGAAGAAACCGCAGCAAAAGTTTCAATAATAAGTCTTCAAAACGGAGCTTTCCAGGCAAAAAGCATGCTGGCGATTCCTTATAAGCGATATTTAAATCTAATTAAGGAAATTACCTAACTCAGCATTCTTTCAATCCCTCCCTGAATCCCAGAAGCCGTGTAGTGAGTACACTACACGCTTTTGAAATATTAAAACTAGTGTCCCGGGGACGCGGTGCCTTGGTTTTGAAAGATGACATGGATACCGATTTTAGGAGATTCCGGGAAAACCCTTTAATATCTGCCAGATATGTTCCAAATGTATACCTGTCGGTTCTTTCTCCTCCTCCAAGATGAAGGATACCGCAGAAATCATTTCCTGAAAGTTCCAGTAACGCTTCCGCCAGATTCTGAACCAGAATGGGAGAGCGATACTGATCTGTAAAAAGAGGCATAGTTTGACCTGCGGACACCTGCCTTATAATTTTTTCAGAAAAAGAATTTGATCCTGTAATTGGCAATCCATAAATAAGCGCTGCACGGGCAATGACATAATTTGTACAAATTGCTTTAATAAATTTTTCTGCATTAAGCTTGGTCTTTCCGTATACATTGAGGGGAATGGTCTCATCTGTTTCTTTATAATTTCCATTCTTACCATCAAACACCATATCGGAGGAGATGAATATAAATCTGCTTCCTGTCTTTTCACTTGTTTCAGCAAAAACTTCAGTTGAAGTTGTATTTATATGAAAAGCTTGTTCAGGATGTTCTTCACATTTTTCCAGATCTCCCCAGGCTGCAGTATGAATAATAACTTCAGGCTGCAATTTTTCTACCAGATCTTCTATGGCTTTTTCGGAAGAAATATCAAGACGGACAGACTGCACTCCATCTGTGTTAACCGGATGTGTTTTCCAGGTTGTCCACACCTCCCACTGACCTTTGGCAAGATCAATGATATGTCCCCCCACAAAACCACTGCCTCCGGTAATTAATAATCTATTCCTGATCATAACTCATTTGGTTTTGTAAATAAAAACCAGATAATCCCCTCTATCCCGATGTTTATCAAAATTAAATGAAGATAAATCATCTACCGGAATACAGATTGCAACTTTCTGATCAATGTCTGGTTTTGACATATGTAATTTTTTGGCCAATCCCAATCCATACGCTACATGAAAACTACCCTGAAAAGCAATAACTTTATATCCTGGATTTTTTTTTAGAAAATCACTTATAGATTCAGCCATAGTATCATCCTTTAAACACTGAGCCTTATAGAGATTTTCAGAATTGAATTTGCCCATTGGACCGGGGCGTTTTTCCCCACCCATTTGTGCAGTGAATCTCTTTTTATAGGAGCCATCCGGATATTCTAATTTTCTTGCTATCCATTCTGTCTCAGAATCCGGGATTTTATCAAGCACCTTTTCTCCCTGCATAGCGACTTTATTAGCATAACGCCTGGGAACATTCATGGCTAAAACCGGCAGTTGATTTTCCTTGGCAAAATCAACTAAAGGTTTATATGCAGATGTATAGTTGTCCCAAGGTCTTGATTTTTCCATAAACTCTTCTTCTGATATCTCACCGTCAAGATACTTATTCAGATCCACCTGGACATCTCGTTCAAACATCTCCAAGGCAACTGCGATCTTATTGTGCTTAGCATATATATTCTTAAGAAGCTCATATTCAAAAACATGGGTCAAACTATCAGAATGAATTTCTCCTACAAAAATCACCTTCGAATCCGAAATTTCTTTTAGAAACTGTTCACTGGTAAGTTCAGTATCTTGCTTTCCTCTCATAATAGTAACCATTTTATTCAGTTCATAAGAGAATCTAAGTTCCGAACTGCATGCTATAAAAATTATAACAGTAACAGTAATTACTAAAAATAAAGAACGTTTCATTTTATCTCCTGTTTTTTTATTTTGATTACATTTATTAACTACTGTTCTTCTATACTAATTCAGTTTTAGAAGTTGGAAGTTAGCAATCAGAACACAGAAGTTAGTCCCTTTCTTTCCATCTCCCTAAAACCAGGCAATTCTCTACCATTTTTTTTCTTTTGTCTTCTAAACATCAATCTAAAATCTTTTAACCAGACAAAACTGCATTCCCCCTCCCTGTACAGGAATAAATCCCATCTTTACATCTGATTTTTCCTTATCAGCTTTTATAGCAATTCTCATAGCATCTATACCACTCACTAAATGATTTAATACCACAATACCCACAACAAGTACAGAATTGGAAAAAGCTCTATCACTTGACATCCTGATCTGTTCATATTGCAGGCGGTGCTCTTTACTGTTCCACTTCCAGGAATACACTTTATTCTCAGGATACAGTTTTTCCTCTTCTCTTTTCTGTAGTTTCGTTTGATTGTATGCACTTATATCATCGTAATGTTCAATATTGACAAAATAATCATGATCTTTTCCTGCAGGATTTATATGAGCATGGGCTACGGCAAAATTTTTATAATCATCCTTTCTCCAATTACCATACATCCTGAAGGCAAAATAAGTTGTCCATAATGCAACTTCAGTCCCCAGAAATATTTTTGCCATTTTATTGGAACCGGCATACCACTCACCCAATCCCGGTAGCAGAAACGATAAAAGAAAAGCCTTGCCCCTGGAGGCTGAATGGGATTTCAAATTTGGTTGATGTTCATCTGTCTGCAAAAGAAAGGATTTGTGAAATTCTTTTTTTTCTGCAACATCATAGTCTTCCGCCCCATTTTTACTCCATACAGGAGAGGTAAGTAACATTAATACTAAAAAAATTATTGACCAATAAAATGCTGTTTTAAATACTTTCATTTCTCACTCTTTTTTTTGTTTTGTTGGAAAAAGGATAATCGCTATTCATCAATTATTTTTATCACCTATTGTCTGTCTTCTGTCTTTTACATCATCTTACCTGAAACCAGATACCTTGTATCTCTTTATTAAAGACTTTAAAATAAGAATATAAGAATATCAATTTATCAAATCTAAAATCACCAGATTATTTTGCATTTAAACACCCACCTAAATCCTCCCTCAAGGGAGGACTTTAATAGTTTCTCTCCCCTTGAGAGCCTGTCCTGAGTGCTTCGACAAGCTCAGTACAAGTTTTATCGAAGGAGGAGACCCTCGGCGTATGCCGAGGAAGAGGGGTGTTATGGTTACATTCTCATCTAATTCAACTATTCACTCATCGCAACCTGCGATCCAATCTGACTTCTGACCTCTGATCTCTGATTTCTGTCCGCTAACATTCTCAAGTTCTCAAGCTCTTACACTCTAAAACTCTCCCCCCACTCACCACCTGGCTCTCAGTGATACAAACGGAACATCGCACCCGTGCACTTTTCTGTAACTCATGCGTATTTGCGATTCAACTTTTCTGTTTACTCCCCGGATAGTCCAGGCTGCATCCAAGGCGGAAAACACATGGTTGGCAAGTGTCAGCATTGCGCAGGTGGATGCTTTCTCAAATTCATTATTACTGTTCAGCCGCATGGTCATATATTTGTCTCTGTTTTCATAATCATCCCATCCTGCTTGAAATTGATCGTATTTACCGATCATCTCATAATATTGTTGGGTTCTTGTATCAGGCAGTGTATGGGTTGATGGATCAATATTAGGATTATAATCTTTTTCCCATCTTTCTTTATCCCAATGAGCATCTGCAAAAGTTTCATACTTATCTTCAATATTGAATCCTTTTTCCCGAAAACCAGCATATTTCCACCACAGGAACACTTCTAACCCCAGGAAAACTGCTCCTTTAATATAAGATCCGGCATACATCTCTCCGGTTCCCGGAACAGCTGCGGAAAGCAGAATGCCTATGGCTGGAATCTTTCTTTTGGGTACAGACGTGCTTTTATCTGACAATAGGCTGCTCTGCTGTATATACCTATCTTTATATAACATAAAGTATCTCAGTTCCGCATCCGGATCCAATTCTGTACTCTTATCACCACAAAGTAACGGTGCCGGTATAATCATCACACCAAATCCAATTAATAAAATTATGATTAGTATGTTAGTAGTATATTGATCCATATCTGTTCCTCTCTAATCAAGAAAATCAAACAAAACCCCAAAATAAAACCGCCATTCATCCCCGTATGTATTACCTCGCAGTTTATACCTGTCAAACCCATACACACTGTCAAAAGTCAGACACAGGGGAAAAGTATAAAAAGAAAACATCTGCAAACGCAGCTGTACTCCTACATCCCGTTTTATTTCAGCTGTATCAAATTTTTCACTGCTCCAGATATTCCCTGCCTGGGCATACACAGAAAGATAGAGCTTATGCAGATGCAGAAACCATAATCTGGTATTGATATTGGTACAAACAGGGAACCTGTAGGCTGCGTCAAACTGTAATAGTTTTTTCCCCTGCAGACTGTAGAATGAATAGCCCTTTAATCCTTCCAGGCCTCCTCCAAAAAAATAGTAAAAATCATCAACCGATCTGTCAATGTACCCGGCCTTGAGTCTGAGTGCAGAGGAATGCCTCTTAAACAATCCGGGCAGATACTCGTACCAGTCCAGATTAAAAGCATAAAAATTATAGGGCTTATATATCTCAACCATAGTGCCATAATTTTTATGCACCCCAAAATCATCAAGAAACTTATTGTGTGACCATTTTGCCTGAAAAGTTATATTCCTTCCGTAATCAGGTGCAATACCAGAAGAAGCACCGGGCTTTACTCCCTGATAATCCCACCTGATGTGTATATCACTGCCCAAATGATAATTATAGGAAAAATCAATTTGTTGATTCTGCTCTTCAAAAGACATATTTGCATCATATCGTGAGAAAATATAAGCAGTACGCAGCATATGATTATCACCAAGAGGCCAGTCTGCTCCTATATCAACTTCTATCAGATTAAAACCATAATCGATATCATCAACCTCGGTGTGACGACTCTGATTAAAGGCTTCTAAAAACAGGGTCGGAAATAATTCCCGATAATTAAAAATACAAAACAGATCCGTATCAAATTGTGTATTCAGGGCTGCACCGCCGAATATTGAAATCTTGTCCAAAAAATCACTTCCGGAAAAATAAGAACCAAGCTTTAATTTCCCTGGATAATCTGACATTATCCTGGGGAAAAAAGAAAGTTTAGAAAATATGTGTTTATAGGGTCTACTTTTATAATCAGGAACTTCTTTATCATCATAACTGCTGATCTTGATCTGCTGAGAATCCCGCCACTCTCTGATCTCACGATATGGTGATTTATACTTTTCCACATGGACAGCAGTCTTACTGACTGAATCCAGATAAGCAATTTTATACCCGTCTGCTGTAAATAAAGAAAAAACCAATCTATTATCTTTACTTCTGGCCGGCATAAAAGCACCTCCTGATACGCTGGTGAGTTGTTTTATGCTCCCGCTTATCATATTCAGGCAGTAAATATTAAAAATACCGGAATCATCACTGGAATAATACAATTTCGTTCCATCCGGAGAAGGAAAAGCATCCCGGGCATCATGACTATCTTTGATTAAATACTCAAATTCTGAACCGGATGAATCTATACAGGCAATATTACGCGAACCGCCCCCTTCAGTAAAGGTAAATACTATGCGTCCCTCAGACATCCATCTGGGAGTATAGATCTGTTCACCATTATGGTAATGAGTGATTTTTTTCAGTTTCTCATTGTTAACATCATATACGACAATATTACACGTGCCGTCCTCTTGTACCACACATACGATTTTCCCATATTCAGAAGAAACATCCGGTTGCTGGGTACGGGCATGGTGGGTTAATCGTTTTTCCCTGTTTTCCCCCAGATCATAAATATAGAGATCATAGTAATGGGAACCCTGTACCGTTAAATCGGTTTTTTTTGCATATACTAAACTGGTATCAGACAACCAGGAAACCGAACTCGTTACTCCGGATTGTATCATTCTTTTTTTCCCAGTCTTGAAATTCCACATCCATAAATTCGACTGAGAAGAATAATCATTCCCCCGACTGGAGATATAGGCAACTTTTTTGCTATCTGGCGACATCACCGGATAATAATTACCGCTTCCTTTATTTTCCAGAACTTTATAGTTTTTACTGTTATTAAAATCATGGTGGAAATATCCGGTAAGCAGCCATTGTTTCCAATCTTCATATAATTCTTTGTTGTCTTTTCCCAGCACTTCGCTGGTTGCCTGTGAAAAACTCAGGTGCAGTGGACGGCTTAGAGAATGAATGAGTTGATTAAGTTTCTCTTCCCCATAGGTATATGCCAGATAAAGAGTAAATCCATACCCCTGATTGTACACTCTTTCATTTCCCAACCCCTTTTTACCAAACACTCCCATTTCCTTAATTCCCAGCAGTCTGTCTTCCAGACATGCTGTCCTCAACACCATATCCCGGTGAGTATCCCAGGTATCGTAATCCAGGCCGGTTCGTTGGAACTGGGCCACTCCTTCTGCAAACCACATAGGAATAACTGTTCCTGCCAGGGGAAATGAAACCAACCTGTTAGGATATCCGTGAATTACATCCGGTCTTTTTTCTTCTTCATAACCCAGCCATTGAACATATACAGCAGGAATTTGTCTGGTTAATTTTCTTGCTGCACCCAGAGAGATCATATGAGAAAACTCATGGGTAATAACATTCCGTAACCAATTGTGACTGCCTCTGAGAAAAAATTCCAAAGATGGCGCCCAGAGTTCTATTTTATTATTGTAGTAATAGGCAGCTCCATTGGACACATCACCATGATCCCGGACAATAAAATGAATTCTCCCGTCCGGTTCATAGGAGTACAGGGAAGTTATGGGATCATAAATCTGTTCTGCAATCTTTGCGGTTAACCTGGCAGTCCGCTCCGTACCCTGATGAAAATGGATGTAATAATGATCTGTCTCTATGGTGCGCCAATCCAGTTCCGGATGGTTAAAAGTCTGCATCTGGCTGAATGCCGAAACTGATATAAATAACAACAAACCCAGGACTGTAATTTTTACTTTTTCAATTTTCATTTTTCATTTTCCACTTTGCATTTCCATCTAAACACTGACCCTTCAAGCTTATGTTCTCAAGCTCTAAAGTTCGTTCTTTATTCTTGAGTCTACTCTTTTCTATGTAACAACACCCCTCTAAATCTCCTCCTTCGATAAAACTTGTACTGAGCTTGTCGAAGCACTCAGGACAGGCTCTCAAGAGGAGACTTTAGGTGCGGAATAAAATTTTAATTGTTTATCGCAGGCCAGCTCGCTATCACCGGTCTGTCTTGTCCCGAAATAATTTTTCAAATAAAACAACATTTTTCCCCTTTTGTTTCCAGATTTTATTTACTTTTTAAATACTCCTTTACATCATCAATTTTTTAACTCAAAATAATAGTTAACAATCCTGTCATCCTGAGGAACGAAGTGACGAAGAAGTTATCCTGCGCGACCGCAGGGAGCAAAGAATCTCATGCCAATTACAGTAGACAGACTATCAAGTTTTGCTGATAATGAATATAATTCTTTTAAAGAATCGTACTTTAACAGTAAAGAAACCATCATACATTACCACCTTTTGGCGTGAGATTCTTCGCTCGCTTTGCTCGCTCAGGATAACGTCTTCACTCCCTTCGGTCGTTCAGAAAGACATTGTAGAACGGTTAGCCTGAAAAACTGTAAATTTTTTTCAGGACAACACGGTCTGCTGATTTCTGATTGCTGACCTCTGACTTCTAAGCTACCCCTTCTTAAGTTCTTAAATTCTAAAGCTCTCAAGCTCTCACGTTCTAATGTTCTGTTTTTATCTTTTTAACTTTTGTCTTCTACTTAACTACCGCAATCTTACAAATAACTGCCTTCTCCTCCGAACCCGTATCCGCATGTACTCTGCAGAAATACACTCCGCTTTCCACTTCATTCACATTCCAGATAATTTCATTTTCCTTATTACCCATCCCGGGAGCGGAAAAAGATTCTACCAATTCTCCGGCCAGATTATAAATTTCTATCTTTACCTCCGCCTGTTTCTCCAATCTGTATCTGATGTAAGTAAAATTTCCCTTTACCGGATTCGGATAATTATAGACCAGACTGACAGGCATAATATCAGAGATTTCCGGTATTTCTTCTGATTGCTTTCTGCTCATCCCGGAATTGGCAGCATCGTAAAGATAACTACCCCATTCAATTGATTCATCAGAATAGCTGCCGGAAAGATCCCATACATACAGAAAACCCCTTTCTGAAACTGCGACAATTTCAATATCTCCGTCTCTGTCCACATCCAATAAAGTTGGAGGAACAGATAAAGAACAGCCGGTGGTTAAAGGAAATCCTGCCACCATTTCCCCGGAATAATCCCAGGCTTCAATATTTCCGTGAGAAGTAGAGACTACCATCTCAACCTTGCCATCACCATTGATATCACCAAGCAGACAGGAAGACAGCTCTGCTGAGCGTGGATAGTAGGGAAAAGGTGAATAGTCGGCAAAACTGGCATTTGAATTAAATCCATAGATTTTATCCTGGGCTGTAATAATAATCTCACTGATTCCGTCACCATCTATATCCCCAGCTGTCGGCATAGAAATATCAGTATGAGTAATTTTCTTCTGGGTAGAATAACAGATGTCTAAAAATCTGTCATACATTAAAAGCTCTCCCGAGGAAGATACTACTGCAGTATGAGGATAATCCTGTTCTCCCAGATAGGCTGAGATGGGTTGATGAAGGGTTTCTGAAAACTGTTTTTCTCCCTTCAGAGAACCGGTATTATCAACAAAGAAAAGTGTATTTGAACAGGTAATGGCAATGCTGCCCTTATCAGAAACCTGACAAATTCCGGTGACTGCTTCTTCTCCGGCTTGAAATCCCCAGGAAACAGTACCTGTTCTGCTTAAACTGAAAACTTTCCCCTCATGAGTTCCGAACACCAGACAAGTATCTGAGGTTGATACAATTATATGAAGGTATGTGGAAACAGAATACTGACCATCATTCCAGGAGAATAAGTTGTTGGATATCAATTTCCCGGTATTATCATATCCAAACCTCCAGCAGGATACAGTGCCGCTTTGATCTGCTGTCAGAACTTCATCCTGGTTGTCTCCGTTAATATCATATACCAGAGGAGGAATGGATATTTGTTCTGAACATCTAAACAATAACGGAATATCATAAAAGAGGGTATCACTGGCCACCGAAACTCGGAAACCAGTGGAATCTGAATAAAAAGGTGTGCCGTCAGTTTTCCAGGCATACACTGATTTTCCAGAAGCAATAATTAATTCCTGATTTCCGTCTGCATCCAGATCTCCAGACAGTACCGGAGAAATCCAGGTGGAACAGCTTTCAAAATAGCAGGGAAACCCTGATTGTAATAAATCTGTGGTCACGGAAAAACTCATCACCGTATCTCTGGGGGAAAAATCAGTGATCACAATATGGGAATTACCGCCCTGGTTGGACCGGGAAGAAGGAAAACTGTAGGGGGTAAACATTACCTTATTGGTATCATTTACTAATTGATTTATTTCATTATCCTGAAACCATGCATCATGTAAAACTCCGTATTCAGAACCTGAACCGCCAGAAGTATAACTATATAATTCACCAATATCCTGAGCCCCGTCTGCCTCTTCCAGGTCAACTCCTCTGTGATCTTTATTGGCGTTGATCCTGTTTTCCTCTATGGTAGCACGAATTACCTGTTCATCAATATGCCAGATCAGTATGCCTGAACCGGGAAGACCGTAATCATATTCCTCAACCGAAGTGATTACTCCGGCCTCCTCCATTTCTACAGTTCCATCCGGTCTGAAAATTACCTGAGCACCAGTACTGGTTTTTCCTGTAGTTATACTGTCTCCGTTGGTATCATACTGCCGATTTTCAATTAAAAAATATTCATGATCATTTATGGGCACTTTATAAATTTTATTTGAAATGACTGCTTTAGAACAGCCGATTTTCAAATTGTCTTGTTGATTAGCCACAATTGGTTTTTCCCAGCCAAGCAAAACCTTACTAAAAGCACAGGGCTCCGCCGGTATTAAACCCATATAATTACCGGATCCCTGATCCATTAATCCCCACATACCAATACCGGAACGTCCATCCTCTGTATTCCAGAGAGCAGGCAGCCCCAGCTGAAATCCGAACATAATACTCATGGTCCCTAAAAGACCAACCTCATAATAATACTGCAAATCTTCCTGGCTTTCAGTTTCCGGTAAGATTATTCCTTCCTGTATGTGGAAACTTTTGTTCTCTACTTCAATTCCCTGAAAATCAGGATCTCCCTCAGCAAGATATCTTTTAAAATCATCAAAATTTAAAAAAGCAGAGGGGATATCTCGGGGGGTAGGGTCATAACTCAGGGCAATATCTTTTCCTACACCGGCATGAAAAATTATATAACAATCATAATCTGAAAAAACAGCGCCTGCAGAATCTGCAGAAAGTACTGCATCCTTAAACAATTCAACCAATCTTTCATCCGTTCCATTATCATTATCTTCATCACTATATCCATCATCTGGACTATAATGTGCCATGGTATGATTCAGTTCAATTATGTGAGGAAAGACGGTTGATTTTAATATAAGCTTTCCACCAGAAACCGATTCATAATAGGAAGCGAGTGCAGAAAGCTGATCTTCAAAATAAGCTTTATCATGAGGGGGAGGATCAATAATGGTGTCTTCAGCAGCAGTAAGTATAAAAGTACCGTCACCACTGGTAAGGGAATCATCATCCTGAATAAACTCTGCCATAAAGGCCAATATTTTAACCGTATCAATTGAAGTAAAATTATCTGACCGGGCTGAGAAAAAAATTTTTCCGTCTTCCCATGAAATTAATGATGATTTTATAAGATTTTTTCTGGAAACTGAACTTTCATATAATGTATAACTTTTATTAACAACAGATGCATAAACAATTGATGATGCAATAATAAAGATAATTATATAAAAAATACGGGTACTGGGTTTCATGATATATGAATTCCTGTAAAATTATGTTTTCAAAACCTACATGGAAATATAGTAAACTGCCCACTAAAGACCCAAAACTAATTTAATCAAAATTATCGCCTAACTTAAATTTTTGTTTGTTCTATTCCGTGTCTATTGTGGGCAGTTTAAAACTTGGGTTGTTAGAATCCAAGACTGAGTGAAAATCTCATGGTGTCAGAGAGAGGATGTCCTTTTTCTGCAGCAACATAGGCAAAATCAAACCTGTAGGTGTTATATTGGAGACCAGCACCAAATGTAGGGAATTTTACTTTCCCGATTTCATCATAGTAGTATCCGGTTCTTAAGAATATCATATTATTATAAACATATTCAAGCCCTACACAGGTGATAAGCTCTTTTAATTGCTTATCAAAAGGTTCATCTGTCCAGCTGGTAAAGATTGCTTCATAAAAGGCATCAGATTTATCTCCTTTTTTTACCACCATAAGTTTATTGGTGTCAACAGATATAGTAAGTCTGTTATACTTTTTGTCCAAGATTCTGTAGGCAAAACCCATTTTTAAATTTGTCGGTAATGGATCTGCCTGAGCTGCATCAACATATGTAATTTTAGGACCCATATTAGCAAGATTTGCACCGACTGATAACCCTTTAAGAAATCCGACTTTCCAGAGAACACCAACATCAAATGAAAACGCATTACCAGAGCCACTTCCCTTTTCTTCTCCCACATCGACCCAATCCGGAGCAAGCATACTCTGAATGTAACGAACATTAACTCCCAGACCTACATTATCAGTAACCTTGGTTGAATACCCTAAAGTTACTGCAAAATCATAGCTTTGGAATCTGCCTCTTTCTTCTCCACTTTCACCTGTCCATATCTGTTCTCCCATATTCAGATAAGTAACATTTGCAGCAACAGTCCCCCCTAAACTTTCCACATAATGTCTGTAGGAGGCGAATTCATAGAACATATCATCAACTAATCCCGGGAGCCATTTACAATGCATAAAAATAATTTCTTTGCCCTCCAGAAATGCCAGCCCTCCCGGATTCCAATATATTGCAGTTGCATCATCTGCAATTGCTACAAATGACTCCCCCATACCCGAAGCTCGTGCCCCTGGTGAAATTAAAAGGAACAGTACTGCAGCCTCACTAACTGCAAATACATTTGATGCGATAATTAAACTGAATACAAAAATTAATAAAATAAGTGTAAATTTCTTCATCAATAATACCTCCATAAAATAAAAAAACCGAACTTTACAGAAATTATAACATCAAAAAATCGTTACATTTCTTTAATAATCCGGTCTGATGTAATAATTCGCTTCAGGCCATGGATATAGCTTAAAACTAAAAAAATATTTTATCCATCAGACCTATAACGAATTCTTATACATATACCTCTTATCTTAATTATTTTATATAATATATCAAATTAGTCTTTTAATGTCAAGTTTTTTGTACTGTTCATTTTAAAAACATTTCAACCCTTCATTTATCTTAGCGGGTATAATAATGCAAATATCATACCATGATTATCCTCACTATCAAAACTGTAATGTGGTAATCCAGGCTTTTAACCCCCTCATTATCATATCTATGGATATAGTGCCTACAATCAATGCGGTTATTCTTCCCATTATCTCTGTATACCGGTCAATTAAGTGAGATTTCTTTACCTGTACCTTGTCATGGACTACTTTTAATAGTATGAGCACTGACAGGGAGATAAAAACTGAAATTGATATTGATAATATGGCCTGCATTTGTGTAAGATACTTTCCTGTAACCACACTGGCACTTAAGGTTCCGGGGCCTATTAATATCGGCATAGCAATAGCACCTCTGATATATTCAGATTCACCCCGAAGAGATTCAATTGCTGCTTCACCCCGGAAAACAAATTGAATGCCGATTATCAAAAAAACAATACCTCCGAATATCTGGAATGAAGCAAACTCGGCATGGAGAATTTGTCTGAATATAATATCACCCATTAATGCAAATAAAATAAACACCACCAGACTGAATAGGCCGGCCTGAATAATAATAACACAAAACTTTTTAAAGGGAAGCTTTTTAACCACATCAATAAGATACACAATAACCAGAAACGGATTTAACAATACAAGCATAATAATAATATTTTCAAATAAAGTTGACATTTTTTTGCTATATGCCTCTAATTTATAAAATTACTACCTCTACCTTCATTAAAATAAATATTAACAAATTTATCAACAAAAAAATAATTATTACTCATATTATTTAAACATTTACTTGAATATAAAATAAAAAATTAATATCTTAATAAAAAAATATATATAATTTATGAATGAAAATATAAAAAAAATACGTATCGACCGCTGGTTAAATGCAGCGCGTTTTTATAAAACCAGATCCCAGGCAGCAAAAGCTTGTAAGGGGGGAAAGATTAAAATTAATGGTAAGCGCGTAAAACCCCACAAATCTCTTAATATTGGTGATCATATCACAATTCACACTCATGGCAGATATAGAGATATTACAGTAGAATCTCTGGCAGACAGAGGCCTTCCTGCAAAAGAAGCTCAAGAATTATATTACGAGGAGGAAAAAATGAATCTGTCCGAAGAAGACCAGCAGCTTATTAAAGTATTTAAAAAAAGCCATAAAAAAAAATACCGTAAAAAACAGGGAAGACCCACTAAAAAAGAAAGACGCACCATGGACAAATTAAAACAACAATTATATGGATTAGATGATAATTGATTGTTTTATAGAAACCGCTTTCAATGAACACCAAAACTTTAATTTCTGTATTAAACATTCTACAAAATGAGTATAAAAATTGGAAAACTCCTATAGTAACCGACATTGCTGAAAAAACAAACCAGCCCTTTAAAGTGCTTATTTCCACCATACTTAGTTTAAGAACCAAAGATGAGGTAACTACGCAAGCTGCCCGACGTCTTTTTCGGCATGCTGATACCCCTGAAACCATGAAAAAACTTCCCCTTTCCAAATTAGAAAAATTAATTTATCCAGTAGGATTTTATAAAAAAAAATCAAACAATATTCACTCCGTTTGCGCAATTCTTATTGATACCTATAACAGTCAGGTACCTGATGACTTAGAAC
This sequence comes from bacterium, assembly GCA_046483025.1. GTDB lineage: Bacteria > Zhuqueibacterota > QNDG01 > QNDG01 > CAYUAG01 > CAYUAG01. Next base: position 20,960 of record JAWODZ010000194.1, on the reverse strand, counting down.
AACTTCTTTCTCTTCCTGGTGTGGGCAGAAAAACTGCTAATTTAGTTTTAACCAGAGGTTTTAATAAAAAAGCAATCTGTGTTGACACTCACGTGCATAGAATAACTAACAGATTGGGATATATTCATACAAAAACACCTGAAGAGACTGAGATGGAATTGAGGGAAATACTTCCCCGTCAATGGTGGATACCTATCAATGATATCTTAGTAGCATTTGGACAAAATCTTTGTAAGCCGGTAAGTCCCTTATGCAGCCCTTGTCCGGTTAATGAAAAATGTGAAAGAGTAGGAGTAATTAAAAGTCGTTGATTAAAAAGAATACTTGAATGATTTATTATTTTATATTATCTTTATTGGAAAAATAATGTAGGATTATATAATCTGAAGGATATTCAAGACCAATGATTATACAAAATATTTATTTTCAAATATCTAATCCTTTTGGAAAACTTTTATGGAGGTAAAATGAACATTTCAGTTATTGGAACAGGATATGTAGGACTGGTAGCCGGGACTTGCTTTGCAGAATCCGGAAATAATGTAATCTGTATGGACAACAACAAAAATAAAATTAACGATTTAAAAAATGGTATTATTCCCATCTATGAACCAGGCCTGGAACCACTTATTAAAAGAAATATAAAAAATAAAAATTTACAGTTTTCAATTGATATCAAGCGAACAGTACAAAATTCTGATATAATATTTATTGCTGTGGGAACACCTCCGGATGAAGATGGATCTGCTGATCTGAGTCATGTACTGTCTGTAGCCACTTCCATCGGCCAGCACATGAAAAAAACTAAAATCGTAGTAGATAAAAGTACAGTTCCGGTAGGAACTGCTGCTCTGGTTAAAAAAACTATAAGAAAACAAACAGATATTGAAGTACATGTAGTTTCAAATCCCGAATTTCTTAAAGAAGGTGCTGCTGTAGACGATTTCATGTACCCGGATAGGGTTGTCATTGGAACCAGTGATCCTGAAGTCGGAGAAACCATGAAAAAATTATATGAACCATTTGTAAGAACAGGCAATCCAATACATATTATGGATGAAACAAGTGCTGAGATGACAAAATATGCCGCCAACTCACTTCTTGCTACCAAAATTTCTTTTATCAATGAAATGTCCAGACTGTGCGAATTAGTAGGTGCTGATATCGAAAATATTCGTCTGGGTATTGGTTCGGATAAAAGAATTGGATATTCCTTTATCTTTCCTGGAGTAGGATATGGAGGATCATGTTTTCCCAAGGATGTAAAAGCAATAATAAAAACAGCCCAGAAAAATAATTTTAATATGCGTATTTTACAATCCGTAGAAAAAGTAAATGAAGAGCAAAAAAAGATTTTAATACCTAAAATAAAAAATCATTTTAAAGATCTGAAAGGAAAGACAGTTGCTCTTTGGGGATTAAGTTTTAAACCTAAAACTGACGATATGCGTGAAGCACCCTCCCGAGTAATTATAAAAGAACTGGATAAACTGGGAGTTAAGATTCAAGCTCATGATCCAGTCGCAATGGAGGAAGCAAAAAGACTAAAATTAAATAAAATTGTCACCTTATACAATGATAATTATGAAGCGTTAAAAGGAGCAGACTGTCTTTTAATTATAACAGAATGGCTTGAATATCGTAAACCGGATTTTGATCAAATAAAAAAATTACTTAATAATCCGGTAATTTTTGACGGAAGAAACATTTATGATCCTGACAATATGAAAGAGTCAGGCTTTGATTACTACTGTATAGGAAGGCCAAAAAAATAATATTGTATATTCAGTGATTCATTTATTGGAGGTTAATATGTCTATAATTACCAATGTATATGCTCGCGAAATTCTCGATTCCAGAGGTAACCCAACTGTAGAAGTTGATATACTATTAGAAGACGGTATACTTACCAGGGCTTCTGTCCCTTCCGGTGCCTCTACCGGAGAACACGAAGCAGTAGAATTAAGAGATAATGATAAAAATAAATTTTTAGGTAAAGGGGTTACCAAGGCAGTAAAAAATGTAAATGAAATAATTGCAGAAGAACTGATCGGAAAATGGATTGGCTCTCAATCCAAAATCGACACCTTGCTCATCAACCTTGATGGAACTCCGAATAAAAACAAACTCGGAGCCAATGCCATCCTGGGAGTATCACTTGCAGTTGCAAAAGCAGGTGCCAAATTTGCCGGACTGCCTCTCTATCAATATATAGGAGGAATAAATGCCAAAATTTTACCAGTTCCCTGCATGAATGTTCTAAACGGTGGAGAACATGCAGCAAATAATGTAGATCTTCAAGAATTCATGATAGTGCCTGCAGGGGCAGCCACTTTCTCTCAGGCTTATCGTATGAGTTCGGAAGTATACCATACTATAAAAAAGGTGCTTATCTCAAAAGGGTATGGAACCGGTATCGGAGATGAAGGTGGGTTTGCACCGAATCTAAAATCAAACCAGGAAGCACTTGATGTGTTAATGGAAGGAATTCAGAAAGCTGGATACAAACCGGCAAAGGATTTTTATATCTGTCTTGATCCTGCTGCAAGTTCGTTTTATGATAAAAAGAAAAAACGGTATATACTGGCTTCTGAAGGAAAAGAACTTACCGCCGAACAGATGGTGGATTATTACTCCGATTTAGTAAAACAATATCCCATATTTTCCATTGAAGATGGTCTGGATGAGAATGATTGGGAAGGATGGAAAATCATGACAGAAAAACTGGGTGATACAATTCAGCTGGTCGGAGACGATCTCTTTGTCACTAATCCTGCCCGATTAAAGATGGGATTTGAAAAAAAAGTGGCAAACAGTATACTTATAAAGCTCAACCAGATCGGTACTCTTACTGAAACACTTGATACCATTGAACTGGCCAACAAAAATAATTACACCTGGATGGTATCACATCGATCCGGGGAAACAGAAGATACTACCATTGCTGATCTTGTGGTTGCATCAGGAGGTGGACAGATAAAAACTGGGGCTCCCTGCCGGAGTGAAAGGGTGGCAAAATATAATCAACTCTTACGTATAGAACAGGAATTAGGAGAGAGTGCTGTTTATTATGGAACAAATATCTTGAAATAAATTGTCTTAATGTTTTCACCATAGAGACAATTCCAAAAAGCCTACGAAATATACGGAATCCACGGAAAACTAATAAATACTTTTCATAAATTCAATTTCGTATTTTTCGTATATTCCGTAGGAATGATTTATTGAGTTGTCTTCTTAATTTAAAGAAATAAAAACAATTGGCAAGAAAGAAAAAAAAACATAAAAGATTTACCTGGCTGATTTATCTTATAATTTTTTTAATTGTATTGATAATTCTATCACTGGGCGACCGTGGTTTTCTTAAGCAAATTCAGGCTTACAAAAAACAATCACAACTGCAAGAGGAAATCAAAGAACTCCAGGCTGAAAAAAAAGTATTAGAGGAAAAAATCGATCAATTGGATAAACCGGAAATTGTAGAGAAGGTAGCCAGAGAAGAATATGGTATGGCCAAAGAGGGCGAAGAAGTATATAAAGTTATTCCTGCAGACAAGGATCATAATTAAAAAATCTCAGCCATCTTAATCTTGGGAATAGTATCACCTACTAAGTAAGGATATCTATGTGGGTTAAAATACGAAAAACATTTTTTGCCGGGATATTGATTTTAGCGCCAATAACAATCTCAATCTATATCCTTTATTTTCTCTTTAACTTTCTGGACGGAATACTCAAAGAAACAGTACTTAATATACTGATAAAAAGATTTGGTGAAGGAAGTATTATTACTGCCATTCCGGGGCTGGGAATATTATTTTTATTAGCCTTGATTTTTATTACCGGCACCATAGCAAGGAATTACATTGGACGCAAAATACTTTCTGTTGGTGATTATATTGTAACCCATATACCTATTCTGAATCGAATTTATATAGCAATCCAGGAAATAAGTGAAGCTGTGTTTTCTGAAAAAAGAGAATTATTTAAAAAAGCCGTTCTTATTGAATATCCACGTAAGGGATGCTTTTCCATTGCTTTTTTTACCCAGGATACCAAAGGGAAAATTCAGGAAAATATTTCTGAAGATGTGGTAAGTGTAATAATTCCCACTACCCCGAATCCAACTTCCGGATATCTTCTCTTTGTACCTAAAAAAGATGTACAGGAGCTCAATATGTCGGTAGAAGAAGCTCTCAAACTGGTAATCTCAGGAGGATCTATACATATGAAAGAAAAAATTGGTCTGGAAAAATTATTTTCTCCCAGAAAAAAGAGTAAAAGAATAAAACCAGAAAATATCCATGAAAAAAAATAAAAAATATTTTAAATATTCATTTTCCAGTAAAAGAAACAAACTACCAAAGGTTGAAAAAATTACTACCTCAATCGCCAAAAAAATGAACCTCAGTGAAGAACAAAAAGATAATCTTTCCATAGCTGTAACAGAAGCAGTAGGAAATGCTATTGTTCATGGGAATAAAGAAAATCCCCGAAAAAAAGTGTTTTTAGAATTTACCCTGAAAAAGAATGAAATTAATGTTTCGGTAAAAGATCAGGGGGAAGGCTTTAAACCACAAAAACTAACTAATCCGCTTAAGCCGGAAAATATTATGAAAGAGAACGGCAGGGGAATTTTTATTCTCAAATCACTTGCGGATCAGGTGCATTTTACCGAAGGAGGAACCAAAATCAGTTTTACCATGAAACTCTCCCCTTAGAATGCCTTATACATTCAATTTTTAAAAATCCTGAATTGAATAAATATTATTATTTTAAAAATCAATTTTTGTACTATTAATAAAATACAACCTATGGAAAAAACAAATTTAATAGGTCTTTCCCGCAAGGAGCTGGCAGTCTTTATACAAGAAATCAGTGAAAAAAAATTTCGTGTCTCCCAGATATGGTCATGGATTTATCAAAAAAAGGTTAAAAACTTTCAAGAAATGACCAATATCTCAAAAAATCTTCGTACAACCTTAACAAAAATCTCCTGCCTCAAATCACTAAAACTTGAAAAAAAGAAAATCTCTCCAAAATCCGGAACCAGAAAATATCTTTGGAAACTGGAAGATGGAAACAGAATTGAATCCGTATTCATACCTGAGGGCAAACGAAAAACTATTTGTCTTTCTTCCCAGGTTGGTTGTTCTCTGGGATGCAAATTCTGCGCTACTGCTGATCTGGGATTTATTCGAAATCTTGATTCATGCGAAATCGTCTCACAGGTACTGGATATAATTCAGGATACCGGCATTACCCCAACCAACCTGGTAGTCATGGGTATGGGAGAACCATTTTTAAACTATGACAACCTGATAAAAGCACTTGCCATATCACATGATCCGGAAGGATTGGCTTTGAGCCACAGGAAAATTACCGTCTCCACTGCAGGACTGGTGCCAGAAATCTATCGGTATACAAAAGAAAAAAATCCCTATAAATTAGCAATTTCCCTGAATGCAGCTGATAATGCCCTGCGGTCTGAAATTATGCCCATCAACCGAAAATATCCCTTACCCCAATTAATAAAGGCAGCAAAAGAATACACTCAAAAATCAGGGAAAAGAATAACCTTTGAGTATGTACTTCTAAAGGGAATAAATGACAGCCCCCAAAATGCAGAGAAGGTATTACAATTGTTAAGAGGAATAAAATGCAAGCTCAATCTTATTGTATACAATAATACCAAAGGAGACTTTTCTCCTCCTTCTAAGAAAAGAGTACAACAATTTTTGGAAATTGTCAGGAAACTTGCAGTACCAGTCATGTTGCGTAACAGCAAAGGAGATGATATTGAAGGAGCCTGCGGGCAGCTGACCGGGAAATGAAGTATTCCCACCCTGACAGGGTCGATGACCCTGTCAGGGTGAATTGCCATCAGGCCTTTTTATTGTCCCGGAGAGGCTCAGCCTCTGCGGGACTGTAAAATCTTTATCCTAACGGCAAATTGTATGCGCCATGCGGGATGAAAGGGACGCGTTCTCATCCCCCGTTACAAAACTTTGCTAAAGGCGACCACCTTAGATACCGAAAGCTCGCCCGCATGGCGTATGACAGCATGTTGTGCGTTCGTGCTTCATCTGTTTTATGCTTCTCTATTGATTTTAACTAATAAAAGCAAATTTTCAATATTTTGAAGACTAAATATCCATTTGCCAGTAGTCTAATTTTTAGGACAGGCCTTCTGTTTCTCGATAATCAAACAGTCATCTTCAAAATGGACTTCTATCATATTCCAGGGATGCCCCTTTCTGATGCCTCGATATTGTCCTTTTCCTATAGGTATCAAAACGAAGGTTGGCCAGGGACCACTTCTGTTTTCTTTGTAAGTTTCATCTTCATTCCAAATCAAGTTCCAGTATTGATTCCAATTAGCAAACTCAGCATAAACAAATGTGGTCCAGGGACCAGAATCATAAAATCGGCTTCCCGGTGTATTTGCAAATGTACCAATAACATGCAACGAATCCAGATTTCCAATTTGATTGATGCGGCGCAGAAAAGGCTCTGTAAGCTCAACAGCATTGGCATCTTTGGCTATCATTCCTGCAAGTGCGTCTGTCCGGCCGTTTTGAAGTTTATCCATGGCTTTGCGGGTACGGCTATTGAGTTTGGCAAATCTCGACTTTTGCTCATCCGTATGGTTAAACATCAGGTCAAAAACAGACTGGCCTGTTAGTTTTGTAAAAAGCCTTGTATCGTCAGCCGTTAAATCCAGAGAACCCTCTTTGAGACGGTACATTCCCGCTCTTTGCCGGGTAGTTTCGGGTTTGGCAGAATCAGTTTTTTGAACTATGGGCGGCATTACAAACGAGGTATCGAATGCTGCTGTGAGAATATTCCTTCCCTGGTTTGCGGCAGGAAACATTGAGGTATTGCCCTGAATGTAATAAAAAAAATCTTTTTCGGTTAACCACGCAAAATCGGCTTCAAAAATGCGGTTACTTCCGCTATGTGTAATTATCTTTCCCCACCTGTTATGCTCATATACCACCCAGCCGTATCCGTATTCAGAGTATCCGTTGTTTTCCGGTACATAACCAGTTGTCCAGCGGTTTGCTACATCTTTTTTTAACACACCATGCCCCTTCACGGTTGTTAACCATTTGTGCATGTCTGTTAAGGTAGTGTGCATGCCTCCGTTACCCCGAAGATGCCAGTTTGGGCCGTCTTTAATCCAGCCACGCTTATAAACTTCGCCCCAAAGCTCGCCTTTTCGGTAACCAATTGCCATTTGGTTTCGGTTCCAGTCGGGCAAAATGTATCCGGTCTGGATCAGGCCGGCTGGTAGCAGAAGCTCATTGCGCAAAAAGGTTTCGTAACTCTGACCAGAAACTTTTTCGATTATCATAGCCAGTAGTGAATACCCGGTGTTGGAATATCCGTAGCCGGAACCGGGGCTGAATTGTAACGATGATGACATGGTTCGGTCTAAGTATTCCTGGGCTTCAATGGGTTCGTTGTCAGGACCTATGCCTCCCGGAAGGCCAGAAGAATGTGTAAGGAGCTGGTGTATAGTAATGTTTTTTTTGTCTTCAGGTACTCGACTGAAGTATTTAGTAATAGTATCATTCACTGATAATTGTCCATGCCTTTCGAGAAGCAAAATAGCCGCAGCAGTAAACTGCTTGGTAATAGACCCGCACGTCTGAATAGTGCCTGAGGTATAGTGGCGCCGTGTTTCGCGGTCGGCCAATCCGTAGCCTTTATTTAGCAATATTTCATCGCCCTTGCTAACAACTATAGCCCCAGAAAAGCCAAGTGTTTCCATACCTGATAAATAACGGTCAATATTCTTGCCTATTTCTGAGGTGATTTCCGTTTCAGGCATGGATTTATCCTCTGAAACATCGGCATTATTGTTATTTCCTGACGTACAAGAATGCAAGTTGAATACAATAATAAAAAAGGTTAATAATTTATTCATAATATCTTTTGTTTTTTAGAAACTAAGACGTTCGTTCACTCTTGATCGCGCCAGGGTTCTACCCTGGTGCGGTTATTATGCGGGGGCTGAGCCCCCGCTTTTCTCTGCCCTGGGGCACAGCCCCAGGACGATCATACGGAAAGCTATATGCACCGTGCAGGGTTAACAACGACGTTTTCTAGTCCGCCCGATAAAAACTTTGCTAAAGCCGACACCCGGATAAGCTGGAAGCCCGCCCGTATGATATATATAGCATGTTGCAGCCAGTATTTTATTTTTTCCTCTTACGTTTCGATATAAAGTTTCGGTATATTTCATCCGTTCTAATCAGACGTTTATATCCTTTTCCAGAGAGTCCATTTATCGATTTTTTGTCACCAGTCCATAATTTACCCCTTGTAAATTCAGCGACGGCAACAAATATGGTATCGTCCAAATCAATCGTTTCACAAAGCTTCTCTGCTTTTTTGTAGATATTTGTCGGAATTAATGTATGATTTAGAATAGTTATGTTTCTCAAGATTAATTCATAAAGCTCAATAAAATCATCATCACTCAGCTTTGCGATTGTTTTAATCTTATCCCTATGCTCAATAATCTCTTCTCGGATATATTCTGGTGCATAAAAATCGTAATAACGTTTGCCATTAATAAGAATTTGACCAATCCGGCTATCCGTATTCAACAAGGCACTAAATAAGATATTCGTATCAATAATAATCTTATTCATCTATCCCTAATTCATTTTTTGTCCGCTTCCAACGACCTTTTTTTGCTTTTTTAGTCAAATTTTCTACATCCTTTTTTGTCGCTTCAGATTTGGAAGTCAGTTCTTCATATCGAAGATAATCAAGAATATTTTGAATTTTCGAAGTCTTGGTCCCTGATGAGAATCGTACAAGAATCTCGTTATTTTTCCTCTCTACTTTCATTTTTTATTCCAAATTTACAATTTTTTAAGACTATTCAATTCGCCCTCAGCAAATATTGGCGGTAACGTCAGTGTATAATCATTGTTCTTATACCACCAATTGAGATGTATAAAACCAATTGTTTTTATTATCAATATACAAAAAAATTCTATTCATTCAAATAACTCATCTACAGGGTTTTGAATTTTATCAAATGCTTTTTTTGAAACATGAGTATAGATTTTCGTGGTTTTTGTACAATTATGCCCTAATAATTCCTGAATGTATCTCGGGTCTGTACCTTGTTCAAGCAGGTGTGTCGTAAAACCATGCCTGAGCATATGGGGTGTTGCGTTTTTTTATATGCCAGCTTTTCGTGACGCATTCCCTAGAATATTTGCTACACATGTTGATAAGTATTTCCCACCTGTTTGTCCTTCAAATAGATAATTCCGAGGCCTGTACCCTCTATACTAATATTGTCCTGCAGGGGCTCAGCCTCTGCAGGACTGACTGATGGATAAGCGTATTCAATTTTATTTTTTTCTTCTTTAAACTGAAAGAGGAGTTACTTTTCTTGAGTGTAATATTTCAGAATTATCGAAAGGTCTTATATCGGATATAGACAATGTAAGTTCAGCTATTGTCTTACCCTCGGCAGTTACAAACTCGACTTCAAATCCTTTATTATCAAGATAACAATGTACTACAGTACCCACATCACCTGATTAAGGTTATGATCATCTATATCATGAGTTAACACTACTAAATCTAATTCTTTAATCATAATTTCATTCCTCTAAAATTTATTTTGGATATGCAGTTATAAAACGAGGTGCATCATCTTTATGTTCGATAATCCAAACAGTCCTGATTGAAACATTTCTACCAATAGGAGTTAGTAATGTACCATCAATTATATATTTTTTCCCATGAGATGATATTTTTTCATCTGACACCTCACATTATATAAGCAATGTCCAATAGAAATTTTTCTAATATATCAATATTAGATTCATTAAATCCAAACTTTTTAAAAAACTTTGATTTTAATCTACCCGAAGGATGAGTATCCGAAAGTAAATAATCGCTTATTTTACTTTTCGGAACAAATACTTTTTTTGTTTGGAAGTTTCATTTATTTTAATATTATTAACCACAATATAATAAGTATTGCAAAGAACTTACTTTAATATAATCAAAATATCTTTTATATACAATGTTACATTAATTTTACTATTGTTAGAATAAACACTCTGTTTTATACGACGGATGACCAGAACATTAAGATTAATTATGTGTCATTAACACGACTTAAAGGTCGTGCCACACGTGTTTAATTTTATTTATGTCACATCCAGGCCACCCGACGATACTGGTCTGGTTCAAGGTCACCTGTCATACCTTAAGACACAGTTTTGCCAGTCATTTGAATGATAAAAGGGGTGGACATCATGGACCTCCAGAGTCTCTTAGGGCATTCCACGCCAAAAAGTAGGTAAATTTACATCCATCCCTCGATGCAGAAAGTGCGGGAGGCATTGGAAAAATTGCCAGCGGTGGTGTACATTCACCCCGTGAGATATAATATAAAAACTTATGAAAAGATGATTGATTTCAATTTATTTATCTCACGTGGTGAATCAGCTTATGGATTCCGGGACGTTGCACCTGAAGTTTCAAAGCAAAGCCAGATACAGGCCGAAACCGGTGGATGTGGTTTTGAACTGAGGAAGTTGTCAAAGAACATTTTTTCTTTTTGTACCATTAAGGGATAAAAGTGTATCCTTAAATGGCTGTATTGTATCTTTATGGAGATTTTTGGGTTGCATAGAATAATAAATTTTTTATCTTAATGTAGGAGCAGGGCTTTTCCCGACTTCTTTTACTTCCCAGCCCTCCCTAATTGCATCTAACTCGGTGTGTTACTGCGGGGTTCGTGATAATCAATGGTTTTGCCTTAAACGATATAATGAATTTCAACTGAAACATTGCGAGGCAAAATCCATTGCATTAACAGGTTAGCCATCTCAATTGAGTTTATCGAATGACTCAGGTTCTTTATCAGGAATTTTCTCTAATACTTCTTTAAATCTTTTGACATCTCCACGTTTTGCACGTCCCTCTAAATATCTATTAGTCTCCAAAGCAGATATTTTTTCTGCTAACGCTGAATTAATAAATTGATTTATAGATATTTTATCTTCCGAGGCCAACTTTTTTATCCTTCTATGTAGAGACTCTGGTATTCTTAAACTTAATGTACTCATTTTTTCTTCTCCAATAGTTTTAAAAATTCTTGTGGTGATAATATTTTAATTCCAAATTTTTCTGCTCCTCTAAAATCTTTTTTATTAAAAGTAATAATAAAATCGCTGTCAGATGTGAACGCTAATTCTAGTATAAAATCATCTTTAGGGTCTTTTAAAAATGGCCGCCATAAATAAAAAAAATCATATTTATTCCCAATGGAACATAAATAATCAAGAATAATATCAACATCCGTTTTATCTATATTAAAATTATTTAATTTTTGAGTGATTATAGATTCGTATTCTAGTATCAACGGTACCGATATGTTTATTTTGAACTTATCTTTTTCTACTAATGAAATTAATCGAAACGAAGCACCTCTTTTTGATCTTAGTGCAGATATTAAAACATTTGTGTCTAATACTATGCTGTATTTTTTCATAATGGTATTATATGTAATACCTAACTAAAATGCAAGTTATTTTTCTGTTATTATGGCTAACGACCGTACTCACTGGTTTTTACGAAGCACAGCGGAGTAAAAATCCAGTGAAATGATTTGTTATACATTATTTTATTTCCTTTCATATTCTCAACGTTCGGGGCGTAGGCGTATATGACGTTTGCCCAAAGGGCAAATGTGCCGAAGGCCAAGGAGCAAAGCGACGCCCCATATGCGCCCTGTTATATGAAGGCCAGGCCGGCGTTAGAGCAATTCAATCTTCCTTAAATCAGTAACTTTTTGATCTCCGAAACTGACAATGTCAATAGATGAAATTTTCCCACTTATTTTAAAAGAAGTGCTATTTATTTCATCAATTAGTTTTTTACATTTCTCTGGGTCCGTATAACTTCCAATCACAATATGAGAATAGAAATCAACATCAAGTCGTAACGTTTTACGCAAAATTCCAGAATACAACTTGTCATGAAGTTTTACAATATCACTATTCCCTTCATCGGGAGAAAGGAAAATATGGTTATATTCACTAAGTCTATCATTATTAATCATTGCACACCGAATATTAAAATTAAAACTTTTAGTGTCTTTGGTTTTTTCTAAGACTTCCTGCTCGAAATCATTATAGCAAATCCCAAAGGTCGGAAAAACTATTGTAAAATGTGGTTCGACAATGCCATAGAACAAGTGGTCATGTTTTTTTCTAAATGAATCAATCCAATTTCTATCTTCGCTAGATATTTCAGGATATGCGAGAACCAAAAGAGCTGTATTTTTTTCATCAATATATGACATTCTTTATTTCCTTTGCAGTTGGCCTGGCTTTCATATAACGTTTGTGTAAACCCTATTGTGTTTATTCCGCCAAATCGACAGGCTAAACACAATAGCATATATTTTTCTTTTAACATTTTAACCTCTTCAATTAAAAAAATCATCAACCGGATTTCTAATTTTGTCAATTGCCTTTTTTGACACATGAGTATAAATTTCTGTTGTTTTCGAACTGTTATGCCCCAACAACTCTTGGATGTATCTTAAATCAGTATTTTGTTCAAGAAGATGAGTTGCAAAACTGTGGCGTAGCATAAGTGGCGTAACAGTTTTACGAATCCCTGCCTTTAATGATGCTTTCTTCAAAATATTAGCCACACTGGTTGGCAAATACTTTCCTCCATTTTGACCTTCAAAAAGATATTTTTTAGGCTTATACTTTTTATAATAACCTCTTAATAATTCAAGTAAATTTTCGGAGAGCAACGAAATTCTATCTTTCATACCTTTTGCTCCTCTTATATTGATGACCATTCTTTCAGAATCAATGTCAGAAATATGTAGGTTTAATTTATTGTCCCGCAGGGGCTCAGCCTCTGCGGGACTGGAAAGCCAATCTTCTAAAAATATTGATAAATACATTAATAAAGTGCCAAGTTTATCAATTTCATTTTTCTGATATTGATAAGCTTATCAATAAATGTGGTTCTAAGTTTATCAATTACTTTACGCAAAATATACACTAAAATAATTTTTTTCTCCAGGCTTGTTATCATTTTTCTTAACCAGCAAAACCTTTAACATCCTGAGCTTTGGAGAAGCATTATTTACACATTTTCCACCCATGAGTTTCGTTTCCACAGCAAAATTACTCTAAAATAAGAATTAAACATTAAAACCTAATAATTTAATTCAAGAATGTCAAGTGAAATATAGAGAAATTGGCATATGTAACTGTAAATATTCAATAATTATAATTTTCTCGCTTTGCGATCTCTGCGCCTTTGCGTTTAAATTTTGTTTTCAGTCAATCCCAGGGTGAGAAAAATAAAAAACCCCAAAATCAACTTGCATTCATTATCTAATATTATTACTTTTAAAATAGTTTATCAATAATAAATGTTGAGGCTCACGATGAATATTGCAATAATTGGCTATGGAAATATGGGCAGGGAAGTAGAAAAAGCTGCTCTTAAAAAAAATCACACCATCGTCCAAAAAGTTGATCCCCGGGCACAAGGAGCAGATACACCTGATATTAGTAAACACTCCCTTTCTCAAGCAGATGTATGCATTGAATTTACCCATCCTGACAGTGTAGTGAAGAATATAAAAAAAGTAATGGAAATCGGACTTCCCATGGTAGTCGGCACCACTAAATGGTTCGACCACCTGAAAGAAATTGAAAAATTGGTTAAAGAAAAAAACGGATCCGTAATTTATGCCCCCAATTTTTCTCTGGGAATGAACATTTTCTTTAAGATATGTGAAACTGCAGCCGCAGTAATGAACTATTTTGATGATTATGATCCGGGAGGATTTGAATCACATCACAACCGAAAAGCTGATGCCCCGTCCGGTACAGCCAAAAAATTATCCCGGATACTGACAGATAATCTGGATCGGAAAACAACCCCGGTGTTTCATCTGGGAGACCGAAAAATAAAGCCGGAAGAACTGCATTTTTCTTCCCTGCGAACCGGCTCCATTCCCGGAACCCACCAGATTATATTCGATTCCGACCCGGATACCATTACGCTGACCCACTCTGCCCGCAACAGACAGGGTTTTGCTGCCGGCGCCTTGACTGCAGCAGAATGGATAATAAACAAAAAAGGCATATACTCATTTGATGAAATGATGAATGAATTAATAACCTAAGGAAAGGAATTAACCATGAAAATAAGAGGAACGTTTACTGCCCTGATAACACCGTTTAAAAATAATGAAGTGGATTATGAGGGTCTTAAAGAAAATATTCAGTTTCAGATAAAAAACGGTATCAGCGGAATACTTCCCCTGGGAACCACTGGTGAAACTCCCACTCTCAATAAAGAAGAACAGAAAAAAATCATCCAGGTTGCAGTCAAGGAAGCCGGGGGGAAGATTCCGGTAATGATTGGAACCGGAAGTAATTCAACTGACCATACCATTGAAAATACACAAAGAGCCAAACAGGAAGGAGCAGATCTGGCCCTCATAGTTACTCCCTATTACAATAAACCCACCCAGGAAGGAATATTCCAGCATTTTCAGACAGTGACAGAAACAGTGGATATTCCGGTAATTGTCTACAACATTAAAGGACGGACAGGTACCAATATCGAAACATCTACCTTAAAAAGACTGGCTGCACTTCCCAATATCGTAGGAGTTAAGGAAGCTTCCGGTGATATAATGCAAATGGGAGACGTTATTGATCAGATTAAAAGTGAATTTCCGGATTTTTCGGTTATGAGCGGTGATGATAAAATTACTCTTTCTCTACTGGCTTTGGGAGGAGACGGAGTTATCTCTGTTATCAGCAATCTAATCCCTGCTCAAGTGAGCCGCATGATAGAAGCAGGCTTAAAAGGAGATTTTGAAACAGCCAGAAAGATGCACTATGAACTGCTTCCTCTGATGAAAGGAGCTTTTGTAGAAACCAATCCCGTACCTATCAAAGCGGCCATGGAAATGTGCGGTAAACCTGCCGGAGAAGTACGGCTGCCCCTATGCGGATTACAGCCAGAGAGCAAGGCAAAGCTGACAAAGGTATTACAGGATATGGGGTTACTTTCATGACAAAAAGTATTAAAGAACAGATTAACAATTTTTATGACAAAGATCAGAATGATTTCAAGGATTCCCAACAGTGGAAAGAAATCTTTCAACAATTAATACAAGGATTAAATACGGGAAAAATTCGTTCTGCAGAACCGGATGGGCAAGTATGGAAAGTCAATGAATGGGTGAAAAAGGGTATTATTATCGGATTCCGGACCGGTGAATTGACTGACATGTCCTCGGATAGATTTCCTTATTTCGATAAATCCACCTATCCCTTAAAAAGAGTACAGATAAAAAACAATATTCGCATTGTTCCTGGTGGTACAAGTATCCGTCAGGGTTGTTATATCTCCCCCGGAGTAGTGATGATGCCTCCGTGTTACGTGAATGTTGGTGCCTATGTGGATAAAGCCACTATGCTTGATTCTCATTCTCTAATAGGAAGCTGTGCCCAAGTAGGAAAAAACTGTCATGTAAGTGCTGCCGCTCAAATTGGAGGAGTGCTGGAACCTGTCAATGCCAGACCGGTAATAATAGAAGATAATGTTTTAATCGGAGGAAACTGTGGAATCTATGAAGGGGTCTTAATCAAAAAAAATGCCATACTTGCTTCCGGAGTAATCATTACTTCCTCTACCCCGGTGTATGACCTAATAAAAGAACAGGTCTATAAAACCACCGCCTCTAATCCCCTCACTATTCCTGAAAACAGTGTAGTGGTACCAGGTTCAAGACCTGCTTCAGGAGAATTTGCCCGAAAAAAAGCAATAAGTCTGCATACACCGGTTATTGTAAAATACAGGGATGCCAGCAGTAATGCCAAAACCGCTCTGGAGGAGGCCCTGCGTAAAATATGAAATTCCCCAGAACCGAGAAAATCCGGATTTCTAAAGTTCGAGAAATCTACAATCAAGCTTCGCCTCAATGTATTGACTTGGGTATTGGTAAACCCTTTTGTTCCACCCCATCTCACATTAAAAAAAAGGCTTGTTCTGCTATTAAAGAAAATTACACATCCTATACCCATACTCGTGGTGTAAAAGAACTGAGAAAGGCTGTAGCTGAACGATATAATCTGAAGCACAGTGTCCCCATTACAGCGGACAATGTACTGATTACCTGTGGAGTGGCAGAGGCAATTTTCATCTCCATGTTCTCCCTGCTTCGGAAAAATGACCAGACACTGGTTCCTGATCCCGGATATCCGGCCTATCCGGCTATTGCGGAATTATTGCAGGCAATCCCGGTATTCTACCCTTTATCAATTGAACATCAATTTGGCATTCAAGCAGAGCAAATTATTCCCAGAATAAATTCACAAACAAAAGTCATTCTTATAAATTCTCCCTCCAATCCTACCGGGGGAATAAATAATAAAAAAGAATTGGAAAAAATTGCTCTATATCTCAAAAATAAAGAAATCATGGTCATCTCCGATCAGGTGTACAGCAGACTGAATTATACACATAACCCTGTACCCTCCCTGACAGATTTTCTGGATCTAGACAGAACCATTTTGCTCTCCGGGGTTTCCAAGGAATTTTCCATGACCGGATGGCGTATTGGCTGGGCTGTCTCTTCGGAAAAAAATATTCACGAACTTACCAAATCTCATCTTTACCAGGTTTCATGTGCTCCTTCTATAAGTCAAAAAGCTGCACTGGAGGCTTTGTATTCCGAATCTGAAGAAGTTAAAAATTGTATGCTGAAAAATAAAAATCTTATGCTGCATGAACTGGAAAAAATTTCTGATCTGAGATATATAATTCCAGATGCTGGACTCTATTTTTTTGTGAATGTATCCCATTATGGATCCGGCGATAAAATTTGCAGAGATATACTGAATGAAGTTGAAGTCATTACCATACCCGGCTCTGGATTTGGTAAAGAAGGAAAAAATTATATCCGCCTGTCATTTGGTGCTTCACCGGAAAATATTAAAGAGGGGATGAAAAGATTGCAGCATTTTTTTAAGTTAAAAATTCAATGAAATTAACTGGTAAAAACAAATATGAAAAATTCAAAAATATTAATCTGGGTTAAACAAGTCAGGGCACCATTTCTGATCTTATCAGTTGTATTGGTACTTATCGGAGTAGGCTTTGCATATCAGGAGGGATATTCAAATTTACTTCATACTGTTTTACTGTTGGCAGGAGTAATATCAGCACATATTTCTGTCAATCTATTTAATGAGTATTCAGACTTTAAAACCGGAATCGATTCCCATACAACTCCAACCCCCTTCAGCGGAGGAAGCGGAATGCTGCTGAAATCAGCAACAACTTCCAAACAGGTAAAGACTGGTGCTTATGCAGCACTAATAATAAGCTGTTTGATAGGATTATATTTTTCTTTAATCAGTGGATGGTTAATTATTTTCTTTATGCTCACCGGAGCTTTAGCTATCCGCTTTTATACGTCTCATCTTTCTCATTTTCTATTAGGTGAACTTTCCGCAGGCCTCACTCTGGGGACATTTGTAGTGCTGGGAAGCTTTTATGTCTTATCCGGTTACCTAAATGCTGTAATTATATGGATATCTATCCCTGCCGGAATTCTTACTTTTTTACTATTATTTTTAAACGAGTTCCCGGACCTTAAAGCTGACAAAAAAGGAGGCCGACATCACTTGGTTATCCATTTTGGTACTAAAACATCCTCAACAATTTACCTGATCGGAATACTGATCACTTTTTCCATGATTTTACTTGCTCCCATACTATTTAATCTTTCCTTTCTGTTCCTCATCTCACTCCTGACTATTCCCTTAGCTATCAAATCCACAATAGTAACGAAAAAATATCACAACCATAACGAAAAACTCCTGCCTGCTCTGGGACTGAATGTAGGAGTAATCATACTAACTGATTTATTAATGGCAGTAGGGGGTTTTGTTTCATGATAAAAGACAGTAACACAAAATTGAATACCTGCAAAAAACAAATTAAAAACTTTATTCAGCAGATTCTGGGGTGCCAGTGCCCGGAAGAAGTTTTTACAGATATTCAGTGGGAGAAAAAAGAACAGACACTAGAAATAAACATATCAAATCAGCTGCTGGTCTATATCTTTCTTAAACCCTTAAAAGATGTAAATAAAAAACACATAATTGATGCACTCAAAGTGGGTCAGAAAAAAAGAGATTATAAGCACTTCAACCGATTCCGGCTGGTAATTCCTGCAAAACAGGTAACAGAACAGCAAAAAAAATATAACACCTTAATAGAAAAAATTTTCCCTCATGATAATAAAATCCATCTTCATATTGTAGAGAAAAAACACCTGAAAAAAATCCTCAAAAAAATTCACTTATAAGCTGAGCAATCCTGATGTATATCTGTACTTTTATTAAAGATAAAAAAATTAATTCAGGAATAAAAAAAGATAATACTATTATCCCCATAGAAACTATAAATCAAAATACTGAAATAGAATTACCGTGCTCATTATCTGACATTATTCAAAAAAATAAGCTCCACGTTCTGAAAAATTTCTGTTCCGATATTGACCTGAATGACTTACCTGCTGTTCCCATGACTGAGCTTACTCTTTGCGCCCCTTATGATAATCCTGCTAAAATAATCGGAGTGGGATTAAATTTTTCTGATCATGCCAGGGATCTGCAGGCAAAACAGCCAGAGCAGCAACCGGCAAGTTTTATAAAACCAGCCACTACCATCATCGGTCCTGGAGATACTATCACACTCCCTGCCCAATCATCTTTTGTAACCGGAGAAGCTGAAATCGGAGTAATAATTAGTAAAGAATGTAAGAATATTTCCATAAAAAATGTCCCGGAAGTTATTCTGGGATATACTACAATTATTGATATGACTGCTGTTGATATTCTTAAAATGAATCCCCGTTTTCTGACCAGAGCAAAGAGCTTTGATTCTTTTTTCAGTTTCGGCCCCTGGATTGTAACTCAGGATGAAATAAAAAATATTGAAAAAATAAAGATTGAAACTACCATTAATGGTAAACAACATTGTTCCAATCTGATTAAGAACATGCGCTTTTCGCCGTTCCGGTTAGTCTCCTTTTTTTCTCAGGATATGACCCTAAAACCAGGAGATATTATATCCTGTGGAACTCCAGGCGCTGTAACACTGCATTCTGATGATATAGTAGGCTGTTATATTAAAGGTATAGGGGAACTTAAAAATAAGGTGAGTAGGTGAGTAATAATAACTAATAAATTTTTTTCTTACTTTCTTAGACACCCTCATACAACAGGATTCATTACACAATATTATTTATGCAAATTAAATCAACCCATAAACGCTTACGCTTACTTCTTCTTTTTCAATAAGTCGGGATTTATGATATTTTTCATAACATTCAGGACCAACACCATCACTGAACTACACTTCAGAATGTTCAAGAATAAAACTTTCAACCTACTGTCAGCAATAAATAGATAAAAGACCATACAGAAGTTCCATCTAATCCGAGACTTACTGTAATCATTATGCACAGTCATTAAGACTTTATTTTTTAAAAATTAGGGTGAAAAATTTTATATAATATTAAGAGAAAAAATAAACTTCTAAAAAAATGCTCTTATTTTTTACTTACTCATCCTGAATACCGCCGGAATGAAAAATTTCTCGTATGTTATCAATCTTGATATTTGAAGCTGCTCTTTTGTTTTCATCAACTATCCTTTGATGAATCTCTTCTCTATACACGGTAATCTCTATGGGTGCTTTTATACCAACTTTAACTCCTCTTCCCTGAACAGAAAGAATTGTCAGCTTAATATTTTCCCCTAATAGAATACTTTCTCCTACTTTTCTTGCTAATACCAGCACCTTAAACTCCATTCGATTTTATTGAATTGACTATTTTATGACGAATTAAATAATTTGAATCAGTTAATATTATCTGTTTTCCCCATTTTTCTTTTTTGGATAAAAGTATCGGGGCGCGCATATTAACGGTTACATCCTTTTGTGAATCCCCCATACTAACAATAGTGTACATAAATTCCCAATCTTTAACATCTTTAATATTAGGCTTATAATCCGGCATTAAAATTTTAGGATTAATTAGTGGAAAGAATAAATGAGGATCATCTACTGATATTAACAGCTTAAAAGGACGATACTTCTCACCACTCCAGATAATATAATCTTTATACTCTTTATATCCATATAATCCTTCAGGAAAATTATAGATGCTTTCATCAGAATATTCTATCTTTCCGATCTGAGTATCAAGATAATGAATATTCTGATTGTTTTTTTCTTGCTTATGTTCTTCTTTTTTTACCATTACTTCAATCCTTATTTAAATAAATCATTTTTACTATTTTTGACATCCTTAACCATATTTAAAACTCTCTATTCTTTTTAAAATAAGCGTATAAAGGAAGGATTTTTAAAATATCACTAAAATCAATTGTCAAACAATTTGCTTTCTCTTCTGCAATAATTAAGATAATTTTCACATATTTTAATGTACTCATTTTCTATCTTATATCCAAAATTTCATTTGCTCCAATTTTTTTAACTGAAACAAATTTTTGTAAACATACATATATAAATTCCAAAAATTTCTCAAGTAAATATTCTATATGCAAATCATATGCCATGTTTTAAATACAAACTAAATTTTTAAAAAACTTCCTAAGTATATATTTTTAATATCATTCTTTATTATATTTCCTTTTATATCGGTTAGAATTAAGATAATCCAGGTAAACATTGCCAGTTACATAGGAAATAAATACAAAAAGTTAAGAAAAATCTTCGACTATTAAGTAATTATATATATAACTATGGCACTATATTTGCAATAAGTAAGCATAAAAATAATCATGTGAAGTCCAGAGTAAAAAATGACTAAAAAACAA
>JAWODZ010000187.1:0-58150 GCA_046483025.1 bacterium | reverse complement strand
CGGGAATTACAGTGGTGGCTTAATCTAAATTTTTTTCCTGAATTTTGAATGATGAAAATGAATTTTAGAAAAAATAAAATTTTTTTATACAAATCAGAAATTATTTTATTATTCATATTTCTTTCCCAGTTAAGCACTCTGGCCGCAGAAAACGAGGATTTTAATTTAATCATTCCCGATTTTCAGGTAAACGATGAGCTCCAAAAATATGATTACGGAAGTTTTGTCAATTCAAAAGTAGTAATGAGAAATGATGGATCATTAATTATGGTTTTTGAAGACAGATATTCATACAATAATTATTACGGCTACTCTGACATATATGTCCAGCTTTTTGATAGCAGTGGCATGGCAACAGGCCCTGTTGTAAAGGTAAATGATAATTCCGATGTCAGTATATCAGTTTATCCTGCAGTTGGAGTAGATAACAAAGGTAATTTTGTCATTGTATGGGAGGATTACCGTGGGAGCGATATTCGAAAAAAATTGAACGCCGATATTTATGCTCAATGCTTTGATAATGATGGTCAGACTATAGGCCATAATATAAAGGTTAATGACAGTTGGGGAGATGATGATCATGAAAATCCTAGAATTATCGTGGATAATAAAAAGAATTTTATAATAGTATGGAGAACTATTTTTAATGACTCGGGCACTAACTGTATTTCCATGAAGCAATTTGATGATGTGGATAATTTCCAAGGTTCTAACGAGAAGATTCTTTTATCTGGTTGGGAAATATTTAATTTTGATATTGCCGTAAATAATAAAGATGGTTTTATGATTACTTGGGAAGCATGTAGTTATCATACCGAGATTTATGCAAAACGATTTGATTCTTACGGGCATGCATTAGGTACAACGTTAAGGGTTAGTGTCGGTTATGAAGAATACTATAAATCTAATCCAAAAATCTGTATAAATAGAGATGGATATTTTATAATCGCCTGGGAAGATGGAAGAAATTTTGCTGATATTTACGCTAAAATTTATGATAAAAACGGTCAGTCACTTGGATCTGATTTTAGGATTAGCAATCAATTGTGGGGAAGCTGGCAAGATATGCCAGAAATCGGCGCTGATAACAATGGTAATTTTTTGATTGCATGGGATGTTCGCGATTTTGATTATAATTTTGACGTCTATGCTCAGCGGATTGATTCTACCGGTACTGCATTAGGTTCGAATTTTAAAGTAAGCGAGGCTTCTAGACAAAATCGTTATGGTTCAGTTAATATTAAAAGAGAGAGAAACGGGAATCTTCTTATTTCTTGGAAAAAGGTTGATGGAATCTCAAGATTTCTTGCTCAACGTTACAATCCGGATGGGATAAAGATAGGGTCTAATTTTTCTATATTGACTATAAATCCTGATGCGGGGGAAATAAATCAAAAAGATCCTGACATTGGCGTTGATAGTAAAGGTAGTTTTCTAATTGCCTGGGAGGATGAGCGTAATGGTCATCCAGATATCTACGCTCAGCGTTTTAATGCAGATGGGACACCGTCAACATGCAGTTTTATAGTAAATGATGATGAAAGAGGTATTAATTATCAATTCGGATTGAAGATCGCTACGAATAACACAGGGAATAGTGTGATAGTCTGGCGGGATTATAGAAATGAGAAAGCAGAAATTTATGCCCAGCGTTTTGATGTTAATGGCACTGCAATTAGCTCGAATGTTAAGATAGATAATGATCAATTTCGTAGCTGGAAAGATAATCCAGATATTGGAATGGATAGGAATGGTAACTTTGTAATTGTATGGCAAGACTACCGTAATAAACATTCTGATATTTACGCCCAACGTGTTGATGCTAACGGAAATGTCATTGGTCCTAATTTCAAAGTGAATGATGATAAGGGATCAGTATATCAATATACTCCAAAAATTGCTATGAATGATACAGGCAATACTGTTATTGTTTGGCGAGATAAACGAAATGGACATTCGGATATTTATTTACAGCGGTATAATGCAAATGGCTCTGCTGTAAGTACAAATATCAGGGTGAATGACGATACAACAAGCAGCGAACAATCAAATCCTGTAATAGATATTAATAAAAAGGGTAATTTTGTCATTGCGTGGAAGGATAAACGAAATAATCGGTATGAAATTTATGCACAACGTTTTAATGACAAGGGAATAGCTTTGGGTTCCAATTTTCGAGTAATAACACTTGCTGATGAAAACTCTAATATTGCTATCGGGGTAGATAAGAATGGCAAGTTTGTCATTGCATGGCAAGAAAAAAGAAATGGGGTGTATGATATTCATGGTCAATTATATGATAATAATGGTGAAGCTCTTGGTTATAATTTTAAGATTAATAAAGACAGCGGGAACGATTTACCACTTAATCTTTCAATCGTTTTTAAAGATGGGAAGTTATATTCAACATGGGTAGATAGAAAGGATCCCACAACAGGGTTGGATATTTTTGCAAATGTTATTTCATTTACGACTTCTGATGTCTCTGGTTTTGATATAATTGAGATTCCCAATAACTATGCACTTTCCCAGAATTATCCTAATCCGTTTAATCCTTCTACAACTATTAAATATGATTTACCAAAGGCACAGAATGTTATTATTACAGTGTATGATATTCAGGGCAGGTTTGTAAGTAAAATTGTAGATGAGTTTAAACAGGCTGGCAGACATTCGGTTGAATTTTATGCTGATAACTTGGCAAGTGGCGTTTACTTCTACAGATTACAGACTGAAGAATTTACCCGTTTACATAAGATGATGCTTGTGAAATAAGAAATAAAACTATTATATGAACAGTAAAGGGCTGCCTGGTGCAGCCCTTTACTGTTTTTACTCAAGATCGAATATCGATAAACGCCTGTTGATTTTAGCAGTTGATTGCGATAAAGTTTGTACATTTATTCTTTCAGAATATCACTTAAGCACGGTCATCTTTTTTACAAATGCATGTTTATCAGTAGCAATTCTATAGAGATATAATCCACTGGGGACAAAGTTATTATTTGTGTTGGTTCCATTCCAAATAATACTATGTTTTCCGGAATGCATTGTTTTATTTTTCACCAGATGCTTAATAAGCTGTCCCCGATCATTAAATATTATAATGTCTACCGTACCTGATTTTGATAAGCCGAATTCTATAGTTGTTTCCATATTAAAAGGATTAGGATAGTTTTGATTTACATAATCATCCGGTATATTATCTATCTCATTATTTAAAGTTATATCAGTAGTTGATACTACTATTTCATTAGAAAGTGAATATAATTCAGCTTCATCCCAGGTTCTAATTATGATATAAGGATGTTCTTGATAATCCTCTTTTGAAACAGAGCAGAATTCAGCATTTTTACCGGATTGGGGGATTAATTTGTGATCTAAAAATTTAATATCCTGATTATTTGAGTTTTGGAAGGGTTTATTACTCAGAATGATATCATATTTTTCAGCAGCCCCCTTTAATCCATTATCTCCTGGTGCGGTCCAGGATAATTGAATAGAATCACAGCCAGTCATTTTTGTAAAAGTAAGATTATTAATAGGGGCAGGTGGTACAGTATCAATAACTGTAAGGTTAACCGGTATTGTAATTAATGGAATTTGGCAGGTATCTTGATGTATATGTACATTAATTTCATGATTTCCCTGATCCAGAATACAAGTATTAAAATCAAACAGTAATGTGTCCAGAGTATTCGGTTCAATACTGTACTGAGCTAAATCTGGATCAATTGTAAGCCAGGAGTTGTCTTCATTATCATTTCGAATTTTGTATTCAATCAAATCATTTTTGTGATTTATAATCATAAGATTTCTGACAGTATTTTCTCCTTCCTGAAGTATAACACTAAAGGTTGAGTCTGAAGCAGTTAAGCAAGGTTTGTTTTGTACGGGATTTAAATCTGCAGTAACAATTTCTCCTTTTTTTACATAGGCGGTCGTATTATTTTCATAGTTACTGGAAGATGTAGTTATATGATATTCGCCTTCATTAAGGTAGTCGAAATAATAACAGCCATTTTCATCGGTTATGGTTTTTCTTCCTAATTCGGTAAGTGTAATTTCAACCCCATCGATAGAATTTGCCTCTGTGTTTGACAGCAGTTTACCTGAAACTGCTCCGTATAACGGTTCAATATTTGATATTTTAAGAGTAGGATCACCGAAATAGTTAAATGTATACACATTATTTAAATGGTGCCAGCTGTCATTGTATTTTTTAAGATATCTGATTTTAGCAGTATTCAGGGCTTCACCTATTGATTTTTTATTTTTTACATATTCTTCCCAGAAAAAATAAGAAAGGGTGCTGCTTCCGCCGCCATCAATATCATTCCATCCTACTGTTGACCAGGATGTACTGGAAGCTGCAATAATACCTGTACACTCTTCTTTTATCAATTTTCTTCCCAGTCCTGTTTTACGGAAAGCCCCGATATGACATGAATTTGCAAAGATTACAGGATGATTATCCGAAACCGTTGGAATATTATATATATGCAGAAAAGCCTGCTGCCTGACTTCGCCATTTTCAGGTACATTATCACCATCATCAGTTAACCACCATTTTCTTTCGGCTGATTCAGCACTGCCGTGACTCCACCAGGTAATACATCCGTATTCTCCGGTTGACCAGCTGTTAATGGTATTTTGACTGTTAAGCGGTAAATCTGATTCAAATTCTGAGGAGTCAATCCCTTCCTGTTCATATAACGTAGTTGTGCTGTTATTGGTAAACAGATTATTTTTTAAAGCTTCCATTAGATAGGCGCCATCAGTTTTAAGGGGGTAGCCATTGTTATTTTCGTTTTTAAAATTTGTGATACTTCCCAAAAGCAAAGAATTATTCTTCCAGGAACTGCTGTCTTTTTCATATCTAATAATTCTGGCAAGTATTTTTTCTACTACAGCAGGTTCACTCCAGGGGATTCTTCCAATAGTAACTTCCGGAAACCAGTCTACTTCATCCTGTTGAAATTCGCCGAAATGATTATCTCCATCACTATCTAGGTCAGAAGTTAAATCAGAAAAGTAATAATCCGAGGCAATACTTCCTGTATAGGAATGATTATTTGAATCAGGATAAAGATATTGAATCGGACAGGTATTCCGATCACCTATAAAAATGACATTTTCAAGGTTATCGGATTGATATTTATTTTTAAGTAATTCTTTTATTTTTTCAGCTTTATTGTTTCCTTCACAGTTATTTTCTATCCATTCATAACTCACATGTTCAGTTTTAATGCCCAGACATTTTTTCCAAGATATAAAAGGTTTAATGACTTTGGATAATGCTTCAGAAGAAAGTATTAATAAACTGGTAGTTGTAGTTATATTGTTTTCATTGTGAAGGTTGTTTTTTGCTATCTTTTTAGTTGATCCATTGCTAAGTGAATAATTAACAGTTACATTTATTTTTTTTATAATTTTTAATGATTTTTCTACCGGGTTGTATAAAACTGGAGTATAGCGAATTTTTACTATCGGTTTACGACCAAAGTGATCCACTTTTATAATCTCAGCAGTGGATTCAGGATAGTACCGATTTTTTGAGTAAACAGCTTGCTTTTTATCCTGATGATCTTTAATGATTTCAGAAATTTTATTTTGAGTGCTGTTTAAAGGAAAAAGAATATCCGTAACTTTAATTTCATAGTTTCCCGGTATTTGATGGAAGGATCCAGGAGAAATATCAATGTGATCCACTTTTGTATTCATAGGTAATGTTATAATTACTGTTTTAGAAGGAAGAGCAGGATATCCTTTCCGGGTTAGTTTTCCAAAATTATCCATTTTAATTTGATGAGTACCATTAACAAGAGATTCTATAGAATAATCATTTGCATAGAATGATTTTGTGATTTGATCAGCATAAGCAAATGTTGTTAATAATAGTAATATTAATAAGAATTGTAAAAAATTAGTTACTGATTTCATTCATTTATACCTGTTTGTTTATACATATTTTTTTGTTTCATACTAATAAATAAGGCAAATGGTATACCGTAAAGAAATAATAGTTGTAATCTCTTTAATTATAATTATTTATAAAAATAATATTTAAATAATTATAATAAAATTACGGCAAAAATTGCCGGGTTAAAAATTATTTTGCCGATGAGTTGTTGTAATAAATCAATATTTTTTATTATAAATTTTCTTACTGAGTACACGAAGAAGGAATTAAGTTCACAAGCGGATAAAAAAGTAATGAAGTATATTCCTATGCGTTTCGATATGATCTTTACATATAAAAATATTACAGGAACTGTCTAAAGAGTTTAATTTGTTCAAAAATGTCATGCTGAGCGGAATCGAAGTATGTTGTTTTTATAAGACTTGTTACCCTTCGACTCCGCTCAAAGTGACAGAATAAGGACTTTTTAAAAAACCCTATACTATCTATAGCTGTGCTGTTCATCCCCGAATCAAAAAAATTATCTAAAAATTCTTGATTTAATTTTAAAATAATAGTAACTTGTACATTCTAATTCAATCTGGAGGGATTGTTGAACTTTTTAAAAAAATCCTTGGATTATCGTATACAGGTTGTTACCGGTAGTCTTGTCTTTTTGATCTCATTCATAGTATATTATATCACTGTAGCCCCGACCACATCTTTCTGGGACTGCGGAGAATTTATTGCCTGTTCCTATACACTTTCAGTAATGCATCCACCCGGAGCACCTCTTTATCTGATTATCGGGAGGGTGTTCAGTATGATCCCCTTTGTACAGGATATTGGTCTGCGGGTTAATATGATCTCAGTTTTAGTCAGTGCTGCTACTGTGCTTTTTACCTTTTTGGTTATCATACAGCTGATAAAACGCTGGCGGGGTGAGCCTCAAAATACGCAAGACAGGATCATTCTTTATGCCAGCAGTATTTTCGGAGCCCTGGCCTTTGCCTTTACTGACAGTTTCTGGTTTAATGCAGTGGAGGCAGAAGTCTATTCTGTTTCCATGCTGTTTACTTCCCTGGTGGTCTGGATTGCACTCCTGTGGGGTGAGTATTCTGAAAAGAAATCAAGTATTCTTCTTATATTTTTTATTTTTTATTTGTTCGGTCTGGCTGCCGGATTGCATCTTTTAAATATTTTAGCCTTCCCCTTTGTATTATTAATAGTATATTTTCATGACAATCAGACCGTAAGAAAACTGTTTATGCTATTGACCATTCAGGCAGCAGCACCGTTAATTCTTTATTTCATCTTTTATCAGTTCAATCCTGCTGATTTTTCCTATAATGAGATGATCGAGCATCAGGCCCGGGCTGGGAGTTTTCTGAAATGGTTTGGACTTATATGGATAATTATCACTCTGGGATATATGTTGTATAAAGATAAAAAGGTCTTTTATTACTGGTGGATTATTCCTATACTTATATTGATTGCTTATTCTTTGTATCTTTTGATATATATCCGAGCTACACTTGATCCGCCCATCAATGAAAACAAACCATCCACCTGGCAGGCAATGCAGGATTATCTTTCCCGTAAACAATACGGTCAGCAGAGTTTGATATTAACCTTTCCTTACCGGGTGGCGGATTTCTGGAATTATCAGGTAAATTTTATGTTTAACCGGTATTTCGGCTGGCAGTTTATCGGTAAAGGGATATCCCTGGATTCCCAGGATAGAATTACAGAAGTGATAAGCCTCCGGGCTCTATACGGATTACCTTTTCTGATCGGTGTTTTTGGCTCTGTATATCATTTCTTTAGGGATTGGAAGCGGGCTCTGGCTGTATTTATTTTATTTTTCATCATGGGATACGGAATAATCATATATTTAAATCAGCCTGATCCTCAACCTAGAGAGAGGGATTATTCCTATGTGGGAGCATTTTTTGCTTTTGCTTTATGGATTGGAATTGGAATGGCAGGTATTTTTGAAACTATAATACAAACTTTTAAAAAGAAGAATATACTTAAATATTGTTTGATGACAATTACCGGTTTAGTACTGTTTATTGCCATACCGGTCAATATGTTTGCTTTTAATTTTAAGGATCATGACCGGTCCGGTAATTATGTGGCCTGGGATTATTCTTATAACATATTACAATCCTGTAAACCCAATGCTATTCTGTTTACCAATGGTGATAATGATACCTTTCCCTTATGGTATCTTCAGGAGGTTGAAAAAATCAGAAAAGATGTCAGGGTGGTAAATCTATCCCTTCTCAATACACATTGGTATATTGAGCAACTGCAGAATATTGAACCCAGGATACCGCTTCAGTTATCAGAGTCCAGAATAAAACAGCTTTATCCCATGCAGTGGGAAACTCAAAAAATTGAAATACCTGCCTCGGATGAAGTATTAAAAAGAATACGAGAACAGGAAAATCCGGAAGAATATGATACTCTGAAAAACAAAGTTGCATTTACCATAAAACCAACCATGACCAGTGGTAAAGTCAAGGGATTAAGAGTACAGGATCTAATGATTTTAAGAATTATTCAGGTGGTTCAGTGGCAGAGACCGGTATATTTTTCTTTAACTGTTTCCAATAAAAACAGATTAAAATTGGATTCACACCTTCGCATGGATGGAATAGTTTTTCAGCTGATGCCTTATAAGGTTAATCAGTTAAGTCCTGAGGTTATGAATGAGCTTTTATTCCAGAAGTATCAGTTTAGAAATCTGGATAACCCTGAAGTTTTTTATAATATCAGAATTAAGAAATTAATTCAGAATTACAGAACTGCCTTTAATCACCTTGCAGTTTATTATGTCAATCACAATAAAAATGACAAGGCCATTCAGATACTGGATACTATGCAGAAGACCATACCGCCGGAAGTAATTCCGTTTTCATCAGAAATTGCAGCCATGTTAGTTGTGGACACTTATCATAAAGCCGGTAAAAAGGTAGATTATAAAGAGTTCATCAGCAATGTAATACCTAAAATTCATCAGAGTAAAGAGGACAAATTGCAACTTGCAAATTTTTACATGCATGTTTTGGATACACCGGAGCGGGTGGAACAATTACTTTTTCCTCTCCTGAATAAATATCCTGATGAAGGGAATATATTTGTAATGTTAGTCCGATACTATCTGCAAGCCGGAGACTATCAGCAGGCTATAAATGTTCTAAATACATGGATATCAAAACATCCCAATGACAGTTATGCCCGGCAAGAATTGGAACGCATCAAAAATATGGTAAAGAACGATACAATTATAAATTAATAATTTTCATATCAAACATCAAAGGGAGATTAGTTGATGGAATTAAAGAATTGGTCTTTGAATAAAAAAATACATGTTTTAAGTGCAATTGCTGTTTTTATATTATCTTTTTTTGCCTATTTGCGGTCCGTAGCTCCTACTACTTCTTTCTGGGACTGCGGGGAGTTTATCGCCTGTTCACAAATTTTAGGTGTTATGCACCCCCCTGGAGCTCCGCTGTATCTTCTCCTTGGAAGAATTATGACCATGCTTCCTTTTGTTTCCGATCCCGGATTAAAGGTGAATCTTTTTTCTGTACTGGTGAGCGCAGCAACTGTATTGTTTACTTATCTGGTGATTGTTAAGCTTATAAAAAGATGGAGAGGGGAGGCAAAAACCTGGGAAGACAGAGTGGTGATTTATCTCAGCGGGATTTTCGGCAGTCTGTCTTTTGCATTTACAGACAGTTTCTGGTTCAATGCAGTAGAAGCTGAGGTCTATGCTTTTTCCATGTTGTTTACAGCGTTGGTTATATGGCTTGCTTTGATCTGGGAAGAACGATCTGAAAAAAGCGGCAGTATTCTTATAATTCTGTTTATTTTTTACTTATTCAGTCTTGCTACCGGAGTTCATTTATTAAACATCCTGGCTTTCCCCTTTGTATTTTTAGTTGCTTTTTTTCATGAAAATGAAAAAGTTAAAAGACTTCTTTTGTTACTTGCTGTTCAAATTGGAATTCCGGTTTTGCTTTATATGCTTTTTTATCAATATGATCCTTCTAAAATCAGAGGATACAATGAAATGATTGCTTATCAAAACAAAGCAGGAAGTTTTCTGACATGGTTCGGACTAATCTGGATAGTGATCACCCTGATTTATATGTACAATAAAGATAAACAGGTTTTTAAAATCTGGTGGATCATACCTGGTTTAATATTTATTGGCTATTCTTTATATCTGGTAATTTATATTCGTGCCAACCTTGATCCGCCCATCAATGAAAACTCTCCTAAAACACTGCAAGCTATGGGAGATTATCTGAATCGAAAACAGTATGGAGAGCAGAGTATGCTGCTGACATTTTTACACCGGAAAGCTGAATTCTGGAGCTATCAAATAAATTTTATGTTTAACCGGTATTTTGCCTGGCAGTTTATTGGTAAGGGCACAACCCTGGATTTTCATAATAGAATTACAGAAGTTGTCAGTTTCAGAGGATTATACGGGCTTCCGTTTCTGGTAGGATTATGGGGGGCAATCCATCATTTTTTCAAGGATAAAAAACGGGCCATTGCAGTATTGGTGCTTTTCATTATGATGGGATATGCAATAATTATTTATTTGAACCAGCCAGATCCTCAACCCAGGGAGAGAGATTACTCCTATGTGGGAGCTTTTTTTGCATTTGCTTTGTGGATCGGGATTGGCTTTGCCGGATTTTGTGAAG
The DNA here is from genome assembly GCA_046483025.1 of bacterium. Classification (GTDB taxonomy): domain Bacteria; phylum Zhuqueibacterota; class QNDG01; order QNDG01; family CAYUAG01; genus CAYUAG01. The sequence goes on along the minus strand of JAWODZ010000187.1, from coordinate 47,518 downwards.
CCGTGGAGAGTTTTCTGGCTGAGAAACAAAAGCTCAAAAAGGTTGGTTTTATAGTTTGTTCGGTTGTGCTTTTTGTTGCAGTTCCCATAAATATGTATACGTTCAATCACCACAGTCACAGCCGTCAGGGTAATTATGTTGCCTGGGATTATTCCTATAATCTCTTGCAGTCCTGCGGAGATGATGCAATAATCTTCACCAATGGAGATAATGACACTTTTCCTCTCTGGTATCTGCAGGAGGTGGAAGGAATTCGCAGAGATATTAAAGTGGTTAATTTATCACTATTAAATACACCCTGGTATATAGAACAACTTCGGGATCAGGAACCCAGAATTCCTCTGAATATGAGTGATCAACAAATTGAAAATATATCCTATGTTGGCTGGGAAACAAAACAATTTTCAATATCAATTAATAATAAAGTTAGAAAAGAGGAATTGAAGAAATTACAGGAACAGAATGAAAACATCAGTTTATCGGATGTTCCCAAACAAATGGTATTTACTCTATCTCCCACTTTTCCGCAAAGTCAGCCGCAAGTTCTCAGGATACAGGATATAATGGTGTTACGGATTCTAGAGATGGTGAATTGGAGACGTCCGGTTTATTTTGCAGTCACTGTTGCACGACAGAATCTTCTGGGACTGGAACGATTTCTCAGAATGGATGGACTTGCCTACAAAGTTGTTCCCTTTTTTAGAAGAAGTAAAATTAAACCAGAGATTCTTTCCAGGAATCTTTTAGATAAATTTCAATTCAGGAATTTAAATAATCCGGAAGTGTATTATAATGATGATACCATTAATCTTCTGCAGAATTACAGATCTGCTTTTATTCAATTAGCCTATGCCTATGTTTCTGATGATAAAAAAGATAAAGCAATTGAAACCCTGGAAACCATGTCAAGAGTGATACCGGCAAAGGTAATACCATACACCCATAAAGCTTTAGCACTTAGAGCAGCAGATCTTTATCGCAGAGTGGAAATGGAGCCGGAAGCTGAACAACAGTTACTTCATTTCAGAGAAGATGTAGAGATTTCCGAAGCTGAAAGAGCAATTATGCGCAGTCAAACAGCTCAGGGAATGAATGATTGGGATAAAGCAGAAAAAATATTATTGGATGAATATAAAACACATCCAGATAATATGGAAATAATCAGCGAACTGCTGAGAGTGTATGAATTATCCAAACAGTATGATAAAGAAATTAAATTACTGACTGATTTACTGGAGAAATATCCTAATGCTCCTGCTCTTGAAGAAAAACTTGATGCTATAAAAAAACTGCAATCTCGGAAATAAATGTGTATGTCGATTCCAAGAGTTACAATTATAATACCGCATTTCAATGGTGAGAGGATTTTAAAAAGATGTCTGAAATCATTACATAATACTAATTATAAAGATTTCAGAATATTGATAATTGATAATGGCTCAACCGATAACAGTATCACCATGGTAAGAACCAAATTTCCGGAAGTAGATATTATTCAAAGTAAAAAGAATCTTGGATATGCTGGCGGATGTAATCTGGGGATACAATCATGTGAAAGCAGATATGTTGTTTTACTGAATAACGATACTACAGTGAAACCGGATTGGTTAACATTATTGGTAGAAACTGCAGAGGAACAGGACAGTATTGCAGCAGTTCAGCCCAAGATTCTTTCCATACAACAACCGGATAGATTTGATTATTGCGGTGCTGCAGGCGGAGAAATTGATATTTTTGGATATCCTTTTGCCAGGGGAAGAATTTTTTATACTATGGAGAAAGATTATGGACAGTATGATGATAGCAGAGAGGTTTTCTGGGCCACTGGTGCTGCAGTCTTACTGAAGAAATCTGTACTGGATAAGATAGGATTGCTAGAACAGGACTTTTTTGCTCATATGGAAGAAATAGATCTTAACTGGCGTATGCATCTGGCCGGATATAAGGTGGTTTCTCAACCTAAAGCGGTTGTTTTTCATCAAACCGGCGCTACTCTGGGAGAAGATAAATTTTATAAAATGGTATTAAATCATCGAAATAATCTATTAATGATCTTACGTAACTATTCATGTATAACTTTAATGTGGTTGCTTCCGGTACGTCTGTGCCTGGAATTTTTTACTGTCATTGGATTTTTACTAAAAATTCAGCCCAAAAGATCAATAGCAGTTATGGCAGGTTTTGGAGGTGTAATGATCCATTTTACCACTATTTTAAAAGGCAGAAGATTGGTAAAGTATATTCGTATTCATAATGATGATATAATTTTTAAAAAAATGTATCATAGAAGTATTGCTATTGATTATTTTATAAAAAAAATTTCTACATTCAAAGATTTAAATTTATAAGTAAAAAATATTTGATTAAAAAAAGTTTACATACGTTACTGAAATTGATTATCAGTTTTGCCCTTATTGTTTTTCTCATCAAACGAATCGGTATTTCCAGCATTATTGAAGTGATCAGTTCAGTTTCTTTGGTCTGGATTGGTCTTGCCTTATGTATTTTTCTCGTCAGTCATTGTATTGGCAGTTATCAATGGTGGCTGCTTTTACAGGCCGAAAAAATAAAAATCAATTTTTTTAATGCTTTAAAATTTTATTTTGTAGGTTTATTTTTTAATAATTTTTTACCAAGCAGTTTAGGCGGTGATTTATTCAGAATGTTTGATATTAATAAATTCTCCAGTAAAGGTACCAGTGCGGTTTTTAGTGTTATTATCGATAGATTTATGGGTTTTTTTGTATTATCCTGTTTTGCAGTTTTGGCTTTTCCGGTAATAATACTTGAAAACTTGTTTGATCAGCAATATATAACTTATTTTCTGATTTTCATTGGTATCTGGGTTTTTATACTTTTTTTGTTTTTTAATAAAAAAGTTGCTCAACCATTTGCCTGGGTTTATGAAAAATTAGCACCTGAGGAAATTCATTTAAAAACAATAGAAGTATACAGAAAAATACACAGCTTTGGCCGATCTCGTTCTTTATTTATAAAATTAGTTTTTATATCAATACTTATTCAATCTTTAAGAATTTTTATGCATTATATGGTAAGCAGATCGCTGGATGTAAATGTTTCCTGTAAATATTTCTTTTTCATAATACCATTTATAGCAATAATATCAAGTTTACCCATTAGTATTGGAGGAATAGGTATTCGAGAATCCATTGGAATGATTCTTTTTAGTTCAATAGCTGCAATTCAGAATGATGTTGCTGTATCGATTGAATTTTTAGCTTTTTTAGTTGCAATATTTTCAAGTTTACCAGGAGGAATTATATTTATTATCAGAAGAAAAATTAATAAGAAAAATGAGTAAAATATTCAAACAAGGAGATATGTATGAACAAAAAAATAATTGTTATTGGATCTTTTTTCATAATTATTCTAACTTTGACATTTTCTTTATCGGATATTAATGGAAGCAGGCCTGTTCCGCCCTTTCTGGTATCCTGTACAATGACACCTAACAGCTGGTGGGACGAGGGGGTAATAGGAATAATGGCTGATAGTTCTGATTGGCAGAGGATTCAGGTTGACCTGAAAGATGTTTTTGAACGTACAATCCGTACACCTCAGTTGGAATCAACTTTCAGAGTAAAACATGTTCCCATGGAACAATTTGAGTTATATACCAGATTTAAATATCTCATTATTGCTTCAACTATGAACTCAGGCGGAAAAATTGGACAAATAGTCAAGGAACAGCTGCAGGATTCTTTGATAAAAAAAGGTGTGCTTGAGGGAGAATACTATGTTTTTCCTTTACAAAATCAGTGGGCAAAAAAACAATTAATAGCTGTTTTGGTTGCAAAAGATATTCATTCTCTGAGAGAAAAAATACACATTAATCGTGAGTTTATTTATAATATTTTCAAGTCGGATTATGAGGATTATATTCATTATACCATTGAAGGAAAACGGGCTAACCATAAATTGAAAGAAGAGTTGCTGGATAAGTACGATTGGACATTATTGCTTCAAAGGGATTATTTTATGGTACAGGAATTTCCCGACCAGGGGTTTATCTGGTTCAGACGTTTAATGCCGGAAAGATGGATATTTGTACGGTGGATAGAAGGCGGGGATATGAGCATGCTCAGACCTGAATGGGTAATTAGGGAACGAAACCGTATTGGAGCAAAGTATTATGGGGGAGACAGTGTAGTAAACAAGTATTTATATTCCCGTGAAGGTGAATTTTTGGGCAGGGAAGCTCAAATAACCAGGGGTCTGTGGGAGAATGAGCCAAAAGTAAAAGGTGGTCCTTTTAAAAATTATACCTTTTATGATCCTCTTACCCGTCGTGTATTCATGATTGATTTAGCCATGTATGCTCCTCAAAAGGATAAATTACCTTATTTACATCGCATGGATGTTATAGCAAAAACCTTTAGGACTATTTTTGATAGAGAGGAGGAATAAATGTCTGGTATACAAGCAGCAGTTATTATGGGAAGCAGTTCCGATAAAAAAGTAATGGATTCATGTTTGGAATACCTGGAATATTTTGGTATTTCTTATGAATCGAAAGTTATTTCAGCCCATAGAAATCCTGATGAACTGGATGCCTATATTAATCAGATAAAAACAAACTGTACGGAAGTCATTATCGCCGGTGCTGGTATGGCGGCGGCTTTACCTGGAGTTATAGCCTCAAAAGTAATCATTCCGGTTATTGGAGTGCCAATTGACAGTTCTTCTTTATCAGGAACTGATGCTCTTTATTCCATAGTTCAAATGCCTCCTGGAATTCCGGTTGCGACCGTAGCTATTGGTCCTGCCGGGGCTAAGAATGCAGCAGTACTGGCCCTGCAAATTCTGGCTCTTAATGATTCTACTTTAAAAAATAAACTTAAAGAATTTCGAAGGATGGGAAGTAAATTAAAAAAATAGAAAATATATTATTATTTAATCTCATATCATTTTATTGGGGTTCTCAGTTTTTTTATCTGAGCCACTAAGGAGAAAATGTAAATGAGCAGATCAGAAAATAATTCAGGAAGAGATGAAAAAATGTTGGTTATTATACCAACCTATAATGAAGCTTATAATATTAAAAAATTACTACCTGAAATTTTAAATAAAATCCCCAATATTGAAATTTTGATTATTGATGATAATTCTTCAGATGGTACAGCATCTGTAGTTCAAAATTTTATGAGGATGAACAGCTCTATTCATTTAATCGAACGTCCCGCTAAAATGGGTTTGGGTACTGCCTATGTTGAAGGGTTTCGTTATGCTTTAAGGAATAAGTATGATTTTATCTTTGAAATGGATGCTGATTTTTCTCATGATCCCAAGGTTATTCCTGAATTTATGAAAGCTATTCAAGATTGTGATCTTGTGATTGGTTCACGATATGTGCGGGGCGTAAATGTCATAAATTGGCCATTGTCCCGGCTTCTGTTATCCTGGTTTGCTAATTTATATACCAGGATCGTCACTGGTCTTCCTGTTAAAGATTCCACCAGTGGGTTTAAGTGTTTCAGACGAAAAGTACTGGAAGCTATCAATCTGAATAAAATACATTCAGACGGATACAGTTTTCAGATTGAGATGCATTTTAAAACCTGGAAAAAAGGATTCAAAATAGTTGAGATCCCAATAATTTTTACCGATCGTTATCACGGTGAATCAAAAATGAGTTCCGGTGTTATCCGGGAAGCAATTTTTATGGTTTGGAAATTGAGATTTTTAAGTATATTAGGAAAATTTGATTAATGATCCAGCTTTCAGTTATAATTGTTAACTATAATGTCAGACCATTACTTGAACAAGCTTTAAGTTCAATTCAGAAAGCAGTAAAGGATATCAGCTGTGAAATATTTGTAGTGGATAACAATTCCAGTGATGGCAGTGATGTAATGATACGGAAAAATTTTCCAGAAGTCAACTTAATATCTAATAATAAAAATTTTGGGTTTTCCAAAGCCAATAACCAAGCTCTTAAATTAGCAAAAGGTAAATATATATGTCTGGTAAATCCTGATACTATTGTTCAGGCTGATACCTTTACTGTCAGCCTGGAATTTCTGAACAATCATGATGATGTAGGTGCTTTAGGATGCAAGATTATAAATCCGGACGGCACATTGCAACTGGCCTGCAGACGCAGTTTCCCCACACCGTGGGTTGCTTTTAGTAAAATATCCGGTTTAAGTAAATTATTTCCTCAGAGTAAATTATTTGGTCAATATAATCTTAGTTATTGTGACCCTGATGAAATTATGGAGGTTGATGCCATTTCCGGTTCCTTTATGATGGTAAGAAAAAAAACCATAGATGAAGTGGGTTTTCTTGATGAGTCGTTTTTTTTATTTGGAGAAGATCTTGACTGGTGTTACCGGATCAAAGAAAAGGGGTGGAGAATAATTTACTTACCCACAACAAAAATCATTCATTATAAAGGCAGTAGTACCAAAGAAGCCGTTTTTGACAGTATTAAACTATTCTATCAGGCCATGCAAATTTTTGTTAATAAGCATTCAAAAAAAGGATTCTCAGTTATTCCTAATTGGATACTGTTAATGGGTATTTGGCTGCGGGGCGGAATGTCTTTTTTAACGAAATTATTTAAAATGATTTCAGTTCCTTTAATTGATTTACTCTTTATTCAAATTTCATTATTATTATCAATTATCATAAAATTTAATGACTTACAGGCATGGTATTCCTATGCATTGATTAATTGCATCTATTCGACTGTATGGCTGATTTCTTTTTTTTCTACCGGGTTATATACACGAAGATTTAAAAATTTTTTTAAAGCATTGGAAGGAGTTACAGCCGGATTCTTGATTAATGCTTCCATAACATTTTTTCTGCCTCAGTATGCTTTTTCCCGTCAGGTGTTTATCGTGGCAGCTATATTTAATTCAATTTTTATTCCAGGTTGGCGAATACTGTTATTTTTAGCTACCAGTTCATCTGAAAACAGATTTTTTAATTTTATCAGCAGCTACATGTTTCAAAAAAGAGTTTTAATTGTCGGTACTGATTCCCTGGCGAGAACAATTATGAGACGGATTAATGAGAGATCTACTCAAAAGTATAATGTAATAGGGTTTATTACACCCCAAAAAAATGATTTATTGGAATCATCCATTGCTGAAAAACCTGTTTTGGGAAGTTTGGATGATTTAAAAAGACTGGTTATTGCACATAAAATAAATGAAATAATTTTTTCACCCGAAACAATAGCAAACAAGAATTTATTAAATATTATTGTTGATATGAAGAAATTGAACATTGATTTTAAAATCCTGCCGGAAAGTGATGAGATGATTATTGGCAGTACTGATATTGAAAATTTTGATGAAATTCCTCTGGTAAAATTAGATTACAAAATATATAGATTATCAAATTTGATGCTAAAAAGAGCTGTTGATTTGCTGGTAAGTTTTATTTTTTTTCCTTTATTAATTCCATTTTTTTTGTATATTCTATTGTCGAGGAGATACAGCATTAATCGATTGGTAGTTTCTAATGGTATAGGAGGAAAAGAAAAAATTTTAGTCTTATTTAAGCATGGGAAAAGGGTTTTAAATAATCTGGGACTGGTTACACTTTTACTGGAGGTTATGAGTGGTAAACTGACTTTAGTGGGAACCCCCATAATTTTTTTTGATTCTAATGTTAAAGAATTTGGATTTAAACCCGGTATAACCGGTATTATCCAATTGTACAAGGATAAATCATTAGAAGAAAAACTTCGATTACATGAGTTTTATTTAAGAAATTATTCATTTAAGTTAGATGTAGAAATATTGATTAAATCAATATTAAAATTGTAATATAGATGCTGCATCGGGAGATTTTTTATGCATAAGTTTATTTTAGATTTTGAAAAACCGATTGTTAAACTGGAAGAAAAAATTCATGAAATGAAATCATATGCCACTGAGGAAAATGTGGAACTATCTGATGAGATAGAACGCCTGGAGAAAAAACTTACGGTTTTGATGAAACAAACATATGCAAACCTTGATCGCTGGCAGAGGGTTCAGTTAGCCAGACATCCGAAGAGGCCATACACTCTTGATTATATTGATAAGATATGTACTGATTTTATTGAATTACATGGTGATCGATATTTTGGTGATGATCCGGCTCTGGTTGCTGGTTTGGCAAAATTAGAAGGTAAACCGATAATGATTTTGGGCCAGCAGAAGGGCAGAACAACAAAGGAAAAATTGTATAGAAATTTTGGCATGATGAATCCCGAAGGTTACAGAAAAGCACTACGATTGATGAAATTAGCAGCCAAATTCAGGCGTCCGGTTGTTGTTTTAGTAGATACCCCGGGAGCATATCCTGGTCTTGGAGCAGAACAGAGAGGACAGGGAGAAGCTATTGCCCGCAATCTTTTTGAGATGTCTCATCTGCCTATACCAATTCTTATTATTATTATCGGAGAAGGTGCCTCAGGAGGTGCCCTGGGGGTGGGATTGGGAGACAGAACTCTGATGATGGAGAATACCTGGTATTCGGTTATTTCACCAGAAGGATGTGCAGCAATTCTGTGGCGTGATGCTTCCAAAAGTAACTTAGCAGCAGAAGCTTTGAAATTAACTGCGGAAGATCTGATAGAACTCAATATTATTGATGAAATGATTAAGGAGCCTTTGGGAGGTGCACATCGCGATCCTGATACAGCTTCTTCCGTATTAAAGAAAAGAATTTTGTGTCATCTTAATCAACTCTTAGCATACAATGAAGAAGAATTGCTTGCTAAAAGACTTGAAAAGTATAGTAAAATGGGATTTTATAAGGAATAAAATATGTCTGAAAAAATTCATTTTTATAAACATCGGGTACGTTATGCGGATACAGATAAAATGGGAGTGGTGTACCATGCCAGATATTTTGAATGGTTTGAAGCAGCCAGAACAGAAATGTTAAGGGATACCGGATTCCCTTATCGAAAAATTGAAGAATCAGGTGTATTGCTCCCTGTTATTGAAGCTAATTGTAAATATTTTCAACCTGTTGAATATGATGAGCTGATTACAGTCAAAACAACATTGCAAAGTTTTACCAAAGCTAAACTCTGGTTGTCTTATGAAGTAAGCCTTGATAAGAGCAATATTCCCAAAGCAGAGGGGTATACTATCCATTGTTTTATGGATCAGAATGGAAAAGCAGTGAGGGCCACTTCTGAGCTGGTAGAATTTTTTAAGTCTTTACATTAAGAAATAGGAGATAGTAATGGCAAAATTAAAGGTTGAAGATCTGGAAAAAATAAAAAATAAAACCAGGAAGATGACAAACCTACGGGAAGGTGCCGGGAGAGGAAAAATTACAGTCCATATGGGTACCTGTGGTATTGCTTCCGGAGCAAGAGAAATTATGAGTACACTCTTAGAAGAAATCGATAAAGCCGGAGTTGATGATATTATTGTTAAGACTTCTGGTTGTGCAGGTTTTTGCAGCAAGGAACCTATGATAACAGTGGAATTAAAGGATAAACCTCCGGTTAAATACAGTGATCTTACTCCTGATAAGATGAGGGAAATATTTAAAAAACATGTAATGAAAGGAAATGTAGTTAATGATTATATTTTAGTTGTTGGTAGTGAAAGAATAGGATAATTTTTTGATGAGGAGATTTTATGCTAAAAAAAGAATTACTTGATATACTTGCCTGTCCTAAATGCAAGGGAGACTTAGAATATGATACAGAAAATAATAAATTGATATGTGAAAAATGCAGATTAAAATATCAGATAAAGGATGATATTCCCATCATGCTTATTGATGAGGCAGAAAAGTTTTAATTGCCAGGGTACATTACTTATCAGCATTTAATGTGAATTAATATATTAAATACATAACTAAAATTTTAATTTAATTATTTATCAGAAAGGAGAACTGCATGAATGATGAAGCCTATAATCCGTTTAGTACTGCACAAGCTCAATTTGACAAGGTTTCCGAAATGCTTGAACTTGAACAGGGTACCAGAGATCTCTTAAGGAATACAATGCGAGAATATCATTTTAATATTCCTGTACGTATGGATGATGGTACTGTAAAAGTATTCAGAGGATTCAGAGTTCAGCACAATGATGCAAGAGGACCATGTAAAGGCGGTATTCGCTTTCATCCTCACGAGACAATCGATACAGTTCGGGCATTATCCATGTGGATGACATGGAAATGTGCTGTTGTTGATATTCCTCTTGGCGGAGGAAAAGGAGGAGTAATATGTGATCCTCATAATTTAAGTTCACGCGAACAGGAACAACTTTGTCGCGGTTGGATACGTCAATTAGCAAAAGTGATTGGTCCGGTGCAGGATGTACCAGCACCAGATGTAATGACCAATGCACAGCATATGCTTTGGATGATGGATGAATATGAAGCGATTCATGGTGGGCGATACCCTGGAGTTATTACTGGAAAACCTGTAGGATCAGGGGGTTCCCTCGGAAGAACTGAAGCAACGGGGTATGGTGTGATCTATACAGTTCGGGAAGCTTTAAAAGAAATGGGCATTAACCCAGAACAAACAACTGCAAGTTTTCAGGGCTTTGGCAATGTATCGCAATATGCCATTGAATTGTATCAACAGCTCGGTGGAAAAGCAATAGCAGCATCTTTCTGGGATCAAGATGATCAAAAAGCATACACTTTTAAGAAAAGTTCCGGGTTAGATATGAATGAGCTTTCTCCAATAACGGATATTTTTGGAAGTATTGATAAAGAAAAAGCTAAAAAATTGGGTTATGAAATTCTGGATGGTGAAGCCTGGATTAGTCAGGATGTTGAAATCCTTATTCCTGCAGCACTTGAGAACCAGATTAATGCTGAAAATGTAAGTAAAATCAGTAAAAAGGTAAAGATTATCGCTGAAGGTGCAAATGGTCCAACTTCTATTGAAGCAGATAAATCTATTCATGATCGTGGTATTTTTATGATCCCTGATTTTCTTGCTAATGCAGGAGGTGTTACCTGTAGTTATTTTGAACAGGTGCAGTGTAATATGAATTATTTTTGGGAAAAACAGGAAGTTCTGGAAAAACTTGATTCCAAAATGACCAATGCATTTCATGCAGTAAGTGAGATATCAAAAAAGAAAGATATATATATGCGTGATGCAGCTTATGTTATTTCCATTGATCGAGTCGCTCAAGGATGCAAGAGTCGAGGATGGGTCTAGTCTGAATGATCAATAGATGAAAAATTGTAAAAATTAACGTATTATAAAAATAATATACAAAGGGCGAAGTCAAAAAGGCTTCGCTCTTATAATTTTATCTATTGTTTTATTAGAATATATATGTTATATTTTCAATGATGAAAAAGAAAAATACTCAAATTCATAAAAAGCATTTAGATCTCCGGGAAAGAGCTAAGGAGTTAGATTGTTTATATAGAATTGAAGAACTGCTCAATAATACGGAGATTTCATTAGAGAACCTTTTTCAACGTGTAATAGACATAATTCCCTGTGGCTGGCAGTATCCGGAAATATGTCAGGTTAGAATAATTTACAACAATAAAAAATATGAATCTCCAAATTATAAAGATACATCGATTGTACAGAGTAGTCACATTTTTATTCAGGAAAAAAGAGTTGGTGAAATATTTGTATCATATAGAAAGGCAGTTCCTCTTACCAAGGGAAAATACTTTCTTAAGGAAGAAACAAGATTAATAAATACTATAGCAGATCGTATCGGCCATACCGTCCTGCATAAAAAATTAAAAGAAGATTTTAATAAATGGGAACAGATCAAGAAAGATTTATTAAACGAAAAAACAGTAAAGTGGAGAGCAATATTAGATACACTGCAAAAATTAGATAAAAAACTTTTTGTTTATATTTCCCGAAAGATGTTACATTTTCTGTGTTGGAAAGGATTTGAGGAAGCTAAAGTACTATTAGAAAAGTTTGGATCAATCAAAAAGGTTAGAAAAGATGAGATTCTTCATGGAGTAAATCTTGCCAGTCAAAAACAAACCTGGGAACATATTTTAAATATTAGTAATGAAATTTTTCGTATTGCTTCCATAAATTTAAATGAAGATCAAATTGTGGATTGTATACAGAAATGGATACAGGAAAATAAATCAAGATTCCTGGTCAGAGCTATTGAAAATCCAAATTCTTTATTATCTGATCTGATTGATGCGATTATGCGTTACCGTTACATGGAATCCAAGGATAGTCTTCTTTCTCCTTTTCTCACTAAGGGATTATCTGTTTCTTTAGTACGTCGTTTTCTGTCTGATGATTTAAAATTTATGAATGTGGCAAAGAATTATATTGAAGTTCAGGATTATTTTGATCTTGTTGAGCGTATTATTTTTCCCGTGGGGAGTCAGGGTAAATTAGGCGGTAAAAGTGCCGGTATATTTTTGGCAAAACAAATAATTGATAAATTTAGAAAATCTGAAAAGCTATTAAAAGATTTGAAAGTACCTAAAACCTGGTATATCACCTCAGACGGATTAACTAATTTTATTCACTTCAATAATTTAGATGAAGTTATTGAACAAAAATATAAAGATAAAGAAGAAATTCGCATCGAATATCCCAATCTCATTCAAATTTTTAAAAATTCATATTTTCCCCCTGAAATTATTAAAGGATTATCTACAGCTGTGGATGATTTTGGTAACCAACCAATAATTGTACGAAGTTCGAGCTTGTTGGAAGATCGGGTAGGTGCGGTTTTTTCCGGTAAGTACAAAAGTTTATTTTTAGCAAACCAGGGAAGCAAAGAAGAACGTCTGGAAGCATTGATGGATGCCATTGCTGAAGTGTATGCTTCTACTTTTTCTCCGGATCCCATAGAATATCGTTCGGAACGAGGACTATTGGATTACTATGAAGAAATGGGAATTTTAATTCAGGAAGTAGTCGGAAACCGGATTGGAGATTATTTTATTCCCAGTTTTGCCGGAGTTGCATTCAGTAATAATGAATTTCTCTGGTCACCTCGCATAAGCCGCCATGATGGATTAATTCGTGCTGTACCTGGTTTGGGTACACGTGCCGTAGATAGGATTGCTGATGATTATCCTATATTAATTGCTCCAGGTAAGCCTGAATTGAGAGTAAATGTTACCCCAGATGAAGCCTGTCGTTATTCACCTAAGAAAATTGATGTTATCAATATACCAAAAAACTGTTTTGAGACTATTGAAATATCAGAATTACTCCGGAAATTCGGAAATGATCTTCCTAATATTCATAATATTGTTTCAATTTATAAAGATGGATGCATACAGAGTCCTTCTGCTTTATATAATTTGGATTTCGAAAAAAATAATTTGATAGTTACCTTTGATGGTTTAATAAAAAGAACACCTTTGATCCAACAGATAAAAATTATTTTAAATCTTTTACAAGAAAAAATTGGTAATCCTATTGATATTGAATTTGCCCATGATGGTGAGAATTTATATCTTTTACAGTGTCGTCCTCAAAGTTATATATTAGAGAATGAACCTACACCTATACCTAAAGATATACCCGAAGATGATATAATTTTCTCTGCGGATCGTTATATTTCCAATGCGTTGATTAATGATATTTTATATATTGTATATGTAGATCCTGAAGCCTACAGACAAATTTCAAATATATCAGAATTGACAAAAATCGGAAGTATTATTGGCAAGATCAATAAACTGTTACCGAAACGTCAGTTTATTCTCATGGGGCCGGGACGATGGGGCAGCCGGGGTGATATAAAATTAGGTGTAAATGTGACCTATGCAGATATTAATAATACTGCCATGCTTATCGAAATCGCCAGAAAAAAAGGAAATTATGTTCCAGAGCTTTCTTTTGGTACTCATTTTTTTCAAGATCTGGTAGAATCATCCATTCGTTATTTGCCACTCTATCCGGATGAGGATGGAACAGTTTTTAATGAAGAGTTCATAAAGAATTCCAAAAATATTATTGCTGAATTATTACCTAAATTTTCTTCATTTTCAAAAATAATTCATATTGTTGATATTCAAAAGTCAAATAAAGGTGGTAGATTATGCATTTCAATGAATGCTGATATTAGCAAGGCAGTTGGGTATCTTACTAAAAAGGAAACTGCTTAATATAAGTAGAAATTAGTTATTTATAAAAAAGTATATAAAAAATCCCGTATTAACAAGAATTAATATCAAATACGGGATTTTAAAATAATAGAATCAACTTTTTAAGATTTTTTCTACTTCTTTTTTATCTACATCCATGATATACTGTATTCCGCTGATTGTTTCAGCTTCTCTGGTTAGGGCTGCAATATCATCTCGTGTTATATATTCCAGTGAAAATTTACGATTGCCAGCCATTAATTGACGTAATCCCTGTGCTAACCGTTCATAATACGTATAAAGACCAATAGCACCCGTAGGAAGTTTTTCAAATTCTTTATCACCCAATTCTTTTCTTAGTGAGCTTGAGGTTACAAAAACATCATCTTTAGAAGAGCCAAATCTTTCCACATAAACAGGTAGTTGATTTTCGTCTATAGCACGTCCGATGGTTTTTCCAACCATGGCAGCAGCAATGGGGGCTCGGGCCATACCGACAAGCTTAACGAAAGGTGCACCCATGGACAAGCCTTTGAATATCTGGTCTTCAAAAGTGAACCCGCCTGCAACAGCCAAGGCAGGTAAGTAATCACCTCGGTCAGCGATTTGTTTGGCATATTGATACAGAAGAGAATGAAGTTCAATTGGTGGTACGCCCCATTCATTCATCATTCGCCAGGGACTCATACCAGTTCCACCACCAGCACCGTCAACTGTGAGCAGATCAATTTTATATTTTGAAGAAAACACCACAGCACGAGCAAGATCAGCAGGACGATAGGCACCGGTTTTCAGGAAAATATATTTTGCACCAGCTTTTCTTAGTTCTTCTACTCTTTGGGCAAATGATTTTTCAGTTACCATGCCAACTCGGGAATGTCTTTCAAATTCTTTAAATGCACCATGCTCAAATGCTTTGATAACATCCGGATCAGTTGGATTTGGGAGTACAACATACCCACGTTTATATAATAACTGGGCCTTTTTCAAATCTTTTATTTTTACTTCACCTCCGATATCTTTAGCACCCTGGCCCCATTTCAGTTCCACACACTCAACTCCAAGTTCTTTTATGGCATACTCTTGCACTCCCAGGCGTGTATCCTCGACATTGGATTGTACGATGATTGCACCATACCCGTCACGCATATTATCTTTATAAAGCCTGACTCGACGTTTAAGGTCATCAGTATCAGCAACTTTTCCATTTTTGATGACTGATTTCGGATCCATACCGACTACATTTTCGCCAATTGTCAGCCCGGTTCCGGCTAAAGCAGAACCAATGGCCAGTCCTTCCCAGTTATTTTTGGCAATATTGGTAGAACCAATACCGGGGATGATCCAGGGATAGCGAAATTTTATTCCATTATCATGACCAAATTTAACTTCAAGATTGACGTTGGGGAAAATAGCTTTATCACTATCTGCTTTTATTCCATGAGCGCCTACTGTAGTTCCCATAATATTGAAATGGGAAAAGTCAACCGGATAGGTTTTTTCAGCTGCTGTAGTTATAACCCCAAAAGGCTGGGGATAAATAACCTCATGACCTCGATAGGCAGATTTACCAATTTCACACATACCTATACAACCATCAACACAGGTAACGCACATTCCGGAGGAAGGAGTTATAGAATCTTCGGTTCTATTTTTTGTGAGGGTTGCAGCAGATGAATTTATTTGAGAGAATGAATTTGTCTTCATACTCTACTCCTTTCTTTATATTTTATTCCGATTTATCATTACTATTCTTATAAAAGGTATCATCAGTCATCTTTTATTTCACAAGCTACACATGGGTCCATGTAGCACATCATATCATTAAATTTTTCCTTATCAACACAGGGTGGACTTAAATTGGCACATGCACCACAGATAGCCTTTTCAGGATCATTATACGTGCAGCGTAAAGTACATGCGGGACAAATATACATACATCCACCACAAAGGCGACAGACATCAGATTTGATATCAAAGGGAGTTCCAATACTTCGGTTTTCACCCCGTCCCCGAAAGCCTATAGCTTTGGCCATCATCTGTTCTTCACACATCCGAACACATAATCCGCAAAGGATGCAGTCTTCATATTCCTGTTCAAAACGTTGTTGGTGTACATCAAACCTGGACGCCAGATCCTGAATGGTTTTTGATTGAGGACAACTGGCAAGCAAAAGTTCAATTATCATTTTTCTTGCCTTCACAACTCGTTCGGAAGCAGTACGCACGATAAGTCCCTCTTCAGCGGGATAGGTACACGAAGAAACCAGTTTTGTTTTTTCTCCTTTCCCGATTTCAACCACACAAAGACGGCAGGCACCATAGGAAGAAAGGGTTTCATTATAACAAAGAGTGGGTATGGGAAAACCAAGAAATTTTGCTGCCTCCAGTAAGGTAGTCCCCTTTTCCACTGATACTGTAAGTCCATTAATCTTTAGGGAAATCATTAGGATTTTCCTCCTGCAGTTTTTTTATTTATATTTTCCTCAGGTTGGGTAAATTCAAGGTCACATCGCAAACATCGGCACGCTTCTCGTGAAGCTTCCTCTATGGTCAACGCCATCTCAACTTCAGCAAAACCTCGCTTACGCCATTCCACGGAAGCTCTTGGTGTATTCACTCTTTTGGTTAAATCGATTTCAGTTTTATGTTCACATTCTGGGGCAGGTTCAATATATTTTTCTGGTAAGGATGGTTTCAGAGGTTTCTTCAAGTCCTCATCTTTAATATAACGATCTATCATCACGGCAGCTCGTTTTCCATCTGCAATGGCATCCACAACCGTATTGGGTCCTCTGACAACATCTCCTCCTGCAAAGACACCAGGCTGGTTTGTACAGAGAGTATCTTTATCTGCTTCAATTGTATCCCAATTGGTGGTTTTTATCTGCATTGAACTAGCCACTGCAACACAATCAACATCCGATCCTTCACTTATTGCCACGATCAATGAATCCAGCTCTACGGTAAATTCAGTTCCGGATATCGGCATAGGTCTGCGCCGGCCACTTTCATCAACTTCCCCTAATTTATTTCTAATGAGTTTGATACCTGCCACATGTCCATTCTTAGAACTGATTTTTACCGGTGATACCAGTGTTTCTGATTTTACACCTTCTTGAATGGCAGCTTGAATTTCCTCCTCATATGCTGGCATTTCTTTTGATGTACGTCTGTAAAAAACAGTAACACTTTCCACATCCTTTTGTCGAAGTGCTACCCGAGCCGCGTCAATGGCAGAGTTTCCTCCACCAATGACTCCTACCCGACCTTTTGCCTGTTGCTTACCTTCCAGGTTGAAAGATCGAAGATATTGAATGGAGGGAAATACTCCGTTTGCTTCTTCACCTTCTATGTTTAAACGTCGGCTTTTATGCGCTCCCAAGGCCAGAAAAACTGCTTTGAATCCCTTTTTAAAAAGACTTTCTATGGTAATATCTTTCCCTAACACAGTACTTGTTTTTACTGTTATGTTTTTATCAAGGATAGATGAAATTTCTTTTTCGATGACTTCACGGGGAAGCCGATAGGCAGGTATTGCACTTAACATCATTCCGCCGCATTCTTTTTCTGCTTCAAAAACAGTAACTTTGTATCCTTTGAGAGAAAGATAGTGTGCAGCTGTTAAACCAGCTGGACCAGATCCGATAACAGCAATTTTTGGTATATTTTTTCCTGCGATAGACATTCTTACCGGTTTATATATTTCCGGATCGATCCGATCTGTAACAAAACGTTTAAGTGCACGAATGGCAATGGGATCTCCACCTATTACTCCGGCTTTACATCTGTCCTCACAGGGATGACTGCAAACCCTGGCGCACACTGAGGGAAAGGGATTGGCTTCCCGGATAGTGTGGTAGGCTTTTTGATATTCACCACGGGCTATATGGGCAATATATCGCCAGGCTTCCGTACCGAGAGGACAGGTTGACTGACAAGGTGCGCCAACCAGATATTTACATACACCAGCAGCACACTGATGTTTCTCGATATGTTCAATATATTCCTCATAAAAGTATCGTAAGGTGGAAAGAACCGGATTTGCAGCGGTTTGACCTAATCCGCACATGGTGGTATCTTTAACTGTTTGAGCGAGTTCTTTAAGCAGATTGATTTTTTCTACAGTACCAAATCCTTTGGTAATATCGTCAAGAATTTCATACATGCGTTGAGTACCTTTTCTGCAGGTAAAGCATTTTCCGCAGGATTCATCTTTCAAGAAATTCATAAAATATTTTGCCACATCAACCATACAGGTATTTTCATCCATGACAATCATACCACCGGAGCCCATGATTGAACCTGCCTTGGTAAGACTGTCATAATCAATGGAAAGATCAAATTTATTTGCCGGGATACACCCTCCGGAGGGGCCACCTGTTTGTACTGCTTTAATGTGTGCATTACCTACAGGTCCTCCACCTATGTCATAAATAATTTCTTTAATGGCCATACCCATAGGTACTTCAACCAATCCAGTATTTTTTATTTTCCCCACCAGACTGAATATCTTTGTGCCGGAATTATTTTTTGTGCCAATTTCTGCAAATTTTTTAGACCCTTTTAATATGATTACTGGTATATTGGCCCAGGTTTCAACATTATTAATGGCAGTTGGTTGACCATTAATTCCTTTTTGTATGGGGTAAGGAGGTCTTTGACGGGGTTCACCCATTTTCCCTTCAATTGATCGTATCAAGGCAGTTTCTTCACCACATACAAACGCACCAGCTCCTCTGGATAATTTGATATCAAAAGAAAAATTTGTGCCTAAAATATTATTTCCAAGTAGTCCGAGATTACGTGCCTGTTGGAGAGCAATGACAAGATGTTTAATGGCAAGAGGATATTCATGACGAACATAAATAATACCTTCTGTTGCACCTGTTCCATATGCACCGATTATCATTCCTTCAATGATACTGTGGGGATTACCTTCAAGTACACTTCTGTCCATATAGGCCCCGGGATCACCTTCATCTGCATTACACACCAGATATTTATCACGGCCATGAACTTGATTGGCAAGCATTTCCCATTTCATCCCGGTAGGAAATCCTGCACCACCTCTTCCACGAAGACCAGAAGTTTTCACATCATCAATTATTTGTTTTTGACTTCTGTTTGACAGTACCTTAATAAGAGCAGAGTATCCATCATGTTCGATATAATTATAAATTCTGATAGGATCTACTTTTTCATTCCGTCCAAGAATGGTACGAATTTGTTTTTTAAAGAAATTAATATCGTCCTGCTTTTCTATCTTATCTCCAGTTTCCTGATCTAGAAAAAGTAAATCATCCAGAACCTTTCCTTTATCAATTGCATCAATTATTCGGATCATATTGGGGATATCCACTTTAGGATAGAAGGTCCTGTAAGGCTCGACTAATATGGAAGGCTCCATTTCACAGAAACCGTGACACCCGGTAATAAGAAGATTGATTTTATCTGTTAAATTTTTTGCCAACAGTTCACGTTTGGTAATTCGAATAAGGTCATTGGCTCCACTTGCTTGTCCGCAGGTTCCGGCAGATATCACAATTGTGGGTATGTTAGAATCTCTGTCACTAATAATAAGATTGTGAAGTTCCTTAAATTCATTTATTGAGTTAAGTCTCTTCATTGGATGTTTTATTCCTTTAATTATTATTTATATACTAACTAAAAGTTTACTCCATTCAAATCGAGCATGTGTGATTTACATCCCCGGCGAGAACAAATCTGAACCATAGCTCCTTCACTGACAGCCATGGGGACCATAGGAGCACCACATTCAGTACAGTTGGAAGCACTGATAAGTTCTGCATGGCAATGGGGACAGAAGCTGTGAATTATTGTACCCATGGGAGTTTTATGTTCAGATTCAATATTATAACTACCATAAAGAGAGGATAGCCAAAGAGAACCGTGTTTATTGCCAAAGGAGATGGTTATTCGTATGGAAGGATACCCGTCGATTTTATGATTTGGATCCATAAGACTATGGTTGCAACGAGGGCATTTAACTTTAACCGTAAAAATTCTCTGATCCTTTTGGATGTCAACTTTGTCTAATCCCTTAATAATTTTGTTGATAATTTGTTTTACTTTTGTTTTAGTAACATTGGAAAAGTAATGACCATTGGCAACCACGATTGGACCAAGTGCACAAGCTCCAAGACAGTTTACAGTTTCCAGTGAAAATTTTTTGTCAGAGGTTGTTTCTCCAGGATTTATTCCAAGTTGGTTTTGGAATTCTTCAGCTATACCGGGAGCACCTCGAACATGACAGGCTGTACCCAGGCAGACAGATATAAGATGTTTCCCTCTGGGTTTAAGGTAAAAGGATTTGTAAAAAGTGGCCACCCCATAAATATCAACGAGAGAATGATTAGTTTTTTCAGCAAGTTGTTTCAATATGCTTTCAGGAAGATAGCCATTTTGTCTTTGTATATCCTGAAGAATCGCAATTAATTCTCCGGGCTGATTTTTTCGTTTTTCTATAATTGTTTCAACATCTTCAATCATATTATAAGCCATAGTTGCTCCTACTTATTCATAAAAATTAAAAGGCAGTAAATTTAATTTACTGCCTTTTAGAAAATTGGATGTTTTATCAGAAAAACAATACTATTTTATAACGTTTACATATCAGTTGATTAAAAATTAAATTATGTTTAAATAAAACCATGATTTAATAAACTACATATTTTTAAAATATATGTCAATTAAAAAAAATTTAAGTTTATTATTAGGATTACTTATATTACTATCATAATATTTTTTTACTTTTTTTATTACTAGTAACTATTTTTAAAATAGTTCTAATAATAACATTTGATTATTTTGTAAAATTTATTTATTATATGTTTAACATGAATATGAATTCGAAAATATATAAACAACTATCTCTTGAACATTTTGTGGTATTTGATATCGAAACCACCGGGTTATCATCAGATAAAGACGAAATAATTGAAATAGGAATGATCAGAATAGAAAATGGTACAGTAACTGAAACTTATGATCAAGTTTTTGATCCTGAAATAACAATCCCGGACTATATTACTAAGCTAACCGGAATTACAAACCAGGACTGTTGTGGACAGCCTTTGCTTAAGGATAAAATTTCAGAAATTATTAATTTCATGGGAAATGGTTTTGTTGTGGCTCATAATGCTGATTTTGATATAGGATTTCTAAACTATGCATTAAAAAAGTATACTTTTGAAAAAGCAAAAATTCACCCGGAAAGAATACTTGATTCTCTTGATTTATCCCGGTTTTTTTTATATCACCTCCATAATCATAAACTTGCAACTCTCTCGGAGTATTTTTCAGTTGATACTGATTCCGCACACAGGGCCCTATCAGATGCAAAAACCTGTGGATTGGTTTTCATCAAGTTGCTGGAACTGAGTTTGGAACTAGATAAGGATATTGTCAGAATCTGCCGTAATGTATTAAGGAATACGAACTTTGGGATTGAAATTTTTTTTAGCAAACTGTATTCTTATTTACAGAAATCGGGTTCAGAGCGTAAAATTATTCACAGAAAAGGTCAGGATAATATAATTGGCAGGGTAAGGGAAAAAACCGAGCAGGAAAAAAGTAAAAAGATATCATCAGAAACCCTTGAGGATTTTTTCGGCTCTCAGGGGTTTTTAAAAGATCATCTGCAAAATTATGAATACAGAAAACAGCAGCATGAGATGGCTGATTCGGTAAGAAAGGTCTTTAATCAAAACGGATTTTTACTTGCCGAAGCCGGGACCGGGATAGGTAAATCCATGGCCTATTTAATTCCCGCCCTGCTTTGGGTTAAAGAAAATCATCAGAGTAAAGTTGTCGTCTCGACCAATACGAAAAATTTACAGGATCAGCTGTTTTCCAATGAACTCCCCCTGTTACAAAAGATTCCTTCTTTACAGTTTTTAGCAATTTTATTAAAGGGGAGAGGAAATTATCTCTGTCAAAGAGCCTGGGAGGATTTAATCGGACATCCGGAGAAATTGTCCAAAAAAGAAAGAAAACACATTCTTCCCCTGATTATCTGGAATCAAAAAACCATTACCGGTGATATTGAAGAGAATTCCGGATTTTCACGAAAGAGAAATAGCAATATCTGGAGACACTTGAATTGCGAAAAGAGTAATTGTACAGGAAGGAATTGTATATTTGAATCCACCTGTTTTATGAACAGAGTGAGGAAAATTTCCCAATATGCTGATATTATAGTGGTAAATCATTCCCTGCTTTTTTCAGATATATCGGCAGGTAATACTATACTGAAATTTTATGATTCACTTATCATCGATGAAGCCCATAATATCGAATCTTCAGCTACCAGATCTTTCAAACTGGAGTTAAATGTATGGAAATTCAATGAAATTCTCAGATTAATGTATCAGGAGTCTCCCCGTAAGACCGGACTTTTTTATTTTATCCAAAAAAATTTAAAAAAGGTAATTCAGCATAATAAAGATCAATTAACATTAGAGCGTATATTAAAAGACATAATACATAAAGTACAAGAATTACACAAACATTCTACTGACTTCTTTAAGAAATTAAAAGACAAAAATTTCCCATCCATTCCTTCTGATAATCAATATCCCCAACTACGTTATACCTCAAAAAACAAACTGTTTGGTGATTTGGAGTTAGATGCTAAAGAAATACTTCTTGAAGTCAAACATTTAAATAAAGAATCTATGCACTTCAATAAGCTTTTAAAGGATATGGCCTGTAAGTCGGAGAAGGAATATTATCGATGGTTAAGAGAACTGGAGTCTGTTGTAAACCAACTGGAGGAACTAGAAAAATTAGTAGATCATTTTATTAAAGGTGACTATAAGGAAAATATAATATGGTCGGTATTGACAAAAAGCAGAAAAAAACGAGAAATATCCATATATTCAGTACCCCTTGATATTTCAGGTATTTTGGAAACCAGGTTATTTTCTCATCTTAAACGGGGTGTATTGACATCTGCTACCTTAAGAGTTAATAACAGTTTTGATTATTTTATCAAAAGAGCTGGCCTGGCAGATTTTGATCCGGAGAGGATTCACTCGGAGTTTTTCGGTTCCCCCTTCAACTATTCTGAGCAGAGTATGTTTATAATTCCTTCTTATTTACCTGATCCCCGGGATGGTAATTTTATTACAGATGTTTCAAATCTTTTGATAAATACTTTAGAAAACAGTTCATACGGAACAATGGTTTTATTTACCTCTTATAAAATGCTAAAAGATGTATACCGTTCACTCGTTCCTATATTTAATGCAAAAAATATTTTATTATTGGGTCAGGGGATTGATGGTTCTCGATCAACTTTGCTTAAGATTTTTAAAGATAACCGAAATTCAATTCTATTCGGTACCAACAGTTTCTGGGAAGGAGTGGATATACCTGGAACTGCTTTAGAAATGTTGGTGATAACAAAAATTCCGTTTCAGGTTCCAACCGAACCAGTATTTCAGGCAAGGATGGAAAGAGTTAATCAGGAATCGGGAAATGGATTTGTCAATTATGCGGTGCCGGAAGCAGTGATTCGATTACGTCAGGGAATAGGCCGATTAATTCGTTCAACCGGTGATCGGGGTGTGGTTCTACTGTTAGATCAGCGGTTGATAAAAACCAGATATGGCAGTTTTTTTACTCATTCATTTCCGGTAGAACCAGTCATTTGTAAAAAAGAAGATTTATTACAGCAAAAATTAAAAGCATGGTTTTAAAATAAAATTAAATCAAAAGGTGTGCTATGAAAGAAAAAATTATAATGGAAGGTATTACATTTGATGATATACTTCTTATTCCGGCAAAATCAGCCTTTTTGCCCAAAGATGTCGATATTAAAGCCAGATTAACCAGAAATATCACCTTGAATATACCTATTGTCTCTGCAGCTATGGATACAGTTACAGAGGCAAGAATGGCTATTGCAGTTGCCCGGGAAGGTGGAATTGGTATAGTTCATAAGAATTTATCACCAGAAAGACAGGCAGCAGAAGTAGATAAGGTGAAAAGATCCGAAAGTGGAATGATATCAAATCCTGTTTCTTTATCCCCCAATAAAAAACTAAAGGATGCAGTTGATATGATGAAGAAGTATCATATTTCCGGGATTCCCATTGTGGAAAATAAAAAATTAGTAGGAATATTGACTAACCGGGATCTTCGATTTGAAACCCAATTACAACAGTTAATCAGAGATGTTATGACCAAGGAAAATTTGATAACAGCTTCGGAAGGAACCGAACTTGAAGAAGCGGAAATAATACTGCAGAAACATAAGATTGAAAAATTGCCCATTGTTGATGACGATGGAAACTTAACCGGACTTATAACTGTCAAGGATATTCAGAAACGAAAAGCATTTCCCAATGCTGCCAAGGACAGTAAGGGGAGGCTTTTGGTTGGAGCAGCAGTCAGCACTGGTAATGATACAGAAGAAAGAGTAAAAAGATTGGTAAAAGCCGGGGTGGATATTTTATGTGTTGATACAGCCCATGGACATTCCAAGGGTGTTCTTTCCACTATCAAGAAAATTAAAAAACAATATCCTGAAATTGACTTAATTGGTGGTAATGTCGCCACCTCAGAAGGGACTACAGCATTGATAGAGGCAGGAGTAGATGCAGTTAAGGTAGGCATTGGTCCGGGTTCCATATGTACCACCCGGGTGGTTGCAGGAGTGGGAGTACCACAAGTAACTGCAGTAATGGAATGTGCGAAAATATGTACAAAAGAAAACATTCCATTAATCTGTGATGGAGGTGTCCGTTTTTCCGGTGACATTTCCAAAGCAATTTGTTCCGGAGCAGACTCGGTTATGCTGGGTTCACTGTTAGCTGGTGTTGAGGAAAGTCCGGGAGAATTGGTACTAATGGAAGGAAGAAGTTATAAAGTATACCGGGGTATGGGTTCTCTGGGTGCCATGTCATCCGGAAGTGCAGACAGGTATTATCAGGAAGCATCTGAGGAAAAGAAGTTTGTGCCGGAAGGGATAGAAGGAAGAGTTCCTTATAAGGGCCAGTTAGCAGATGTGATATATCAGCTTGCAGGAGGGATACGGTCTGCTATGGGATATTGCGGGGTTAAAAGTATTGCGGAATTACAACAAAAAGGAAAATTTATCAGGGTCAGTTCAGCCAGTATAAAAGAGAGTCATCCGCATGATGTCATTATTACTAAAGAGGCACCGAACTATCAGACCGGGTAGGGTATTATACTTGATTTTGAACAGTAAATAGAGCAAGATTTATTCATAAAACAAATGAATCAAGGAAATATAAAGACAAAAAATTATTTTGATTATTATACTAATAGCAGCCTGTGGCGGGGATACATTTGTTTTGACTATTTTCTCTTTTAAAAATCAAAAAAAAATCGTATATTTTATTTGAAAACATAAGATATAAAAAACCTGACAATTAAAAAATATCTCGGTGATTAATATTTTATCCTAAAAATAGTAAAAAAGGGGAGAGTAAAAAATATGAAGATATTTTATTATCTGATAGTTTTGCTGTTAAGTTTTGTTTTTATCACTAATTTTTGCTTTTCTCAGGATTCAGGGGGAATATTTCCTCTCTGGAAATCCCTTGCCAAGGGTAAAGAGCTGCCTTCTCCTTTTGGGTTTGGATTAAATGTATATACCCAGGATCAGACCTTTAACTTTTCAGAATCATCTTTTTATGTGTCAGATTTAAATTTAGATACTGTTATTCCTCAGGATCTGGACATTAACAATCAAATTACAGAAAGAAACTTTAAAGTAGATCTGTGGGTACTTCCTTTTGTTAATGTTTTTGGACTACTGGGAGAAATCAACGGTGAAACTATAGTTGATTATGAATTACTTGATCAGCAGATACAAATGAATTATAAAGGTATTATCTACGGAAGTGGCGTTACCATGGCGGGTGGATATGAACCCTATTTTATTTCTCTGACAGCTGCGTTTTCCAATACCAGACTGGATAACAGTGAGTCTTCCGCTAAAGCCTGGATTTTTACTCCTAAAGTAGGATTGGTTATGAATGGATGGAAAATTATAAAGGATTTAAATATTTGGTTAGGTGCTATGTATCAGAAAACCGAAGAACAGCACAGTGGCTCTCTAAGCCTATTTAATTCAATTGATGTTCAATATGATGTTACTTTACAGCAAAAAAGTGCCTGGAATTCAATGGCTGGAGTGATGATAAGTTTTTCTGGTGATTTATGTTTGGAACTGGAACGTGGCATTGGAGACAGAAAACATACTCTGGCTTCTTTGATCTATCGTATTTAAGCTGTTTTTCAGATGTATCACTTATAGGACAATGCAAATTTTTATTGCTGCACAGCAAAATGTAACAACAAATAATTTTCTTGACAAAAATTTTTAATATCCTTATATTAAGAAAATTTAAATATCATTGGAGGTTAGTTATTGTGAAAACATATATGCCAAAAAAAGAAGATGTTAAACGTAAATGGTTTATTATTGATGCAAACAATCAGATTTTAGGTCGTATAGCAAGTCAGATAGCTCATATTCTTAAAGGTAAACATAAATCTGAGTATGCTCCGCATGTTGATTTAGGTGATAATGTTATAATTATTAATGCTGAAAAGGTTAAGGTTACCGGTAAAAAGTCGTTTGATATAAGCTATAAAAGATATTCAGGTTATCCCGGGGGATTAAAGAATATTACTTACAGTCATATGAAAGAAAAAAAACCAGAATTCATAATTAAGCATGCTGTTAAAGGTATGCTGCCAAAGAATATTCTGGGTCGGAAAATGATAAAAAAACTTCATATATATACTGGTCCTGATCATCCCCATCAAGCTCAGAGGCCAGAAAACTTACCTAATAATTTGAGGAGAATATGAAAGAATCAAGATACTATGCTACTGGAAGAAGAAAAGAATCAGTTGCACGAGTTTGGTTAAAACCAGGTTCAGGTAAAATTTTTGTCAATGGAAGAGAAGTTTTAGATTATTTTAAGCGAAATACCTTGGAGATGTTAATTAAACAGCCTTTTCAAGTAACCAGTACAGAAGGTCAATATGATGTTGTTGCAACAACAAAAGGAGGAGGATTATCCGGACAAACAGGTGCGATTGTACATGGGATATCCAGAGCTTTGCTTACTGTAAATAGTGAATTTCGTCCATCTTTAAAGTCTAATGGTTTTTTAACCAGAGACCCCAGAATGAAAGAAAGAAAAAAATACGGTCAACCTGGTGCAAGGAAAAAATTTCAGTATTCGAAACGTTAATTTATATTTATTGATTAAAACAAATAAACACATTCTCTAATTTTCAAATGGGTGTCAATTTTTTGTTGATTGTTTGAAAAAAAGATGAGAATGGAAGATCAACCCTAATTTTTTTGGAGGATTTAAATGCCCGATATCACATTACAACAACTGCTTATGTCTGGTGCACATTTTGGTCATGTAACCAGAAGATGGAATCCCAAAATGAAACCATACATTTTCATGAAAAAGAATAATATTCATATTATTGATCTTAATAAATCTTTACATCTACTATTAGAAAGTTGTAAGCAAATTGCAAAAATTGTAGAAAATGGAGAGAAAATTTTATTTGTTGGTACTAAGAAACAGGCAAAAGATATTATAAAAGTCGAGGCTGAACGCTGTGAAATGCCCTATGTTAATGAAAGATGGCTTGGAGGTACATTAACAAATTATGTAAACATTAAGAAAAGTATAAAACATTTGAAAAATTTGGAAAAAATGGAAGTTGATGGTACCTTTGATAAACTAACTAAAAAAGAAGTTTTGATGATTGAAAGAGAAAAGGTAAAGTTGGAGAAGACTCTAGGTGGAATAAAAGAGTTAAAAAAGATACCTGGAGCACTTTTTATTGTTGATACAAATAATGAATATATAGCTGTGAATGAAGCCAACAAATTAGATATTCCAATATTTGGTGTTATCGATACAAATTGTGATCCGGATCCCATAGATTATATTATTCCTGCAAATGACGATGCGTTTAAATCTATCAGTCTGTTAGTACGAACAGTTACAGATACAATAATAGAAGCAAAAACCAAATTAAAGATGAAGGAAGAAAAACAAACAGCTGAAAAAGAACAAAGCCAAAACAAAGAAACCATTAAAAAAGGCACTGAAGATCAACCAACAGCTAACAAAGAAACTATTAAGGCTTCAGAAAAAAAGAGTGATTCCAATAAAAAACCCAAGGAAACAGAAAGGAAGTAATATATGTCAGTCTCTGCTACAGAAGTAAAAAAACTTCGGGATAAAACAGGTGCTGGATTTATGGATTGCAAGAAAGCATTATTAGAAAGTAATGGTGATATTGAAAAAGCCGTTGATTTTCTTCGAAAAAAGGGTATCGCTTCTGCTAAGAAAAGGGAAGGCAAGACCACTAATGAAGGTATTATTATGACCTATCTTCATCCCGGTAATAGAATCGGGGTTATGGTAGAAATTAATTGTGAAACCGATTTTGTAGCTAAAACGGATGATTTCAAACAATTTGCCAAAAATATTGCCATGCAGATTGCAGCTGTAAATCCTATGGCAGTTACAAGAGAAGATGTTCCCCAAGAATTAGTTGATAAGGAAAAAGAAATTTTTCGTAATCAAGCACTGGAAGAAAAGAAGCCGGAAAAAATCATCGATAAAATTGTAGATGGTAAATTAGAGAAATTTTATCAGGCAAATGTTTTAGAAGAGCAATCTTTTGTAAAAGACACGGATAAAACAGTAAAAGAATATTTATTGGAGATATCCGGCAGCCTGGGTGAAAATATTACTATCAGAAGATTTGTCCGATATCAACTTGGAGAGTAATACAATCTATAATAAATATTTTCAGGTGAAGATATAAATAAAAACCCATTATATAAACGTATTATTTTAAAATTAAGTGGTGAAGCTTTACGATCCAATGCTCAACTTGAGATTGATCCTGTAACGGTAAAACAAATTGCTGATGAAATTAAATCCATCTATGACTTAAATGTTGAAATTGGTATTGTCATTGGAGGAGGAAATATATTTCGGGGGTTATCTGCCAGTACCAGAGGAATGGATAGAGTTGCTGCTGATAATATGGGAATGTTAGCTACTCTTATAAATGCCATTGCCCTTCAGGATTTTTTGGAGAAAGATAACTTACCTTCCAGGGTCATGTCTGCTATTCGATTAGAAGCTATGGCAGAGACCTATGTGAGAAGAAAAGCGCTCGGTCATTTAGAAAAAGGAAGAATTTTAATTTTTGCTGCTGGCACAGGAAATCCATTTTTTACTACTGATACAGCTGCTGCTCTCCGTGCTATTGAGATCGGAGCTGATGCCATTCTAAAGGGGACCAAGGTGGATGGTATTTATGATTCTGATCCTGAACAGAATGAATCTGCGGTTCGATATGATAGGGTTTCTTTTATGGAGGTAATTGAAAAAGATTTACGCGTAATGGATAGCACTGCTGTTACACTTTGTCGAGAAAATGATATCCCCATAATTGTATTCAAATTATTAGAAAAAGGCAATCTAAAGGAAATAGTTTTAGGAGATAATATTGGAACTTATGTGGGAGGATAACCATGATAAAAGAAGTTATTAATGATGTAAAACAACAGATGGAAAAAACTCTTTTCAACACCAAAGCTGAATTGGGGAAAGTAAGAACCGGTCAGGCAAATCTTTCTATGGTTGATTCTATTAAAGTAGATTATTATGGCACAATGACTCCGTTGAAACAGATGGCGAATATAGGGATACCTGAAGCCCGATTGATTACCATACAACCGTGGGATAAAACCCAATTGGGCGCAATTGAAAAAGCAATTTTAAAAGCTGATATAGGTGTAACTCCCAATAATGATGGGAACATCATTCGATTACCAATTCCTCCTTTGACAGAAGAGAGAAGAAAAGAAATAATTAAGATGTTACATGATATGGGCGAACAGAGAAAGGTATCCATTCGAAATATTCGCAAGGAAGCTATGAAGACATTAAAAGATGCAGAACATGATGGTGAAATTTCCGAAGATGAAAAATATAATGCAGAAGTTGACATACAAGAACTTACAGATAAATATATAGATGAAATAGATAAAGTGATCAGCAGTAAGGAAAAAGAAGTTAAGAAAATATAGTATTTTTAATTAATATTAATTCAATTAATTTTTAAAGATTTTTATACCAGATATTCATATTTTCTATTGAACCAGAAATGTTTGTATTATGAATAAGTGTACCAGTATAGGTGTAATTCATTTTAGCAAATGTAATATTCATACCGGCAGATAATGATCGTGCAATTGTATAGGCTGTTTTCATACCTCTGTTTTTCATCTCTTTTTCCATTTCATTTAATAAAATTACTGCCAGTCCGTTACCGAGATAATCAGGAAGAGTAGCAAAATCTGTCATTTCCACATTACGTGATACAATATCCATTTCTGCAGAAGAAGCTGAGACAAGTTTTTCTCCCACAAAGGCACCGAAATAAACGATATTAACTTTCATTGTTTTAAGAATATAATCTTCCTGATAAATGGGGAAGGGATACGTAGCAAATACTTTTTTATATACTTTTATCAAATCAGAAATATCATTATTTTCGAGAATTTTAAAATCAAACTCTGGAGAAGTCTGAGGAGTAAATGTACCTTTTTTTGAATTTGAAAGATCAATTATGTTGTTGATCGATTTTTTTTCTTCAGGCTTAAGGATTCTCCGTGATGGATCCAGGAATTTTGACATAAAGAAGACTTTTTCTCTTCCATTATAAAAATTGGGTATATAGGCTTCTTGATGATAATTATGTTCAAGAAACTGTTTGATTAATTTCTCAGGAACCTTACAGAACAGTTTTGAATAGGAATGTTCAGCAGCAAGATTTTCAATTGTATCGATTAATGATGTAACTGGTTCTTGTCCCGTATTCATTAAATATATACGATTATTTGCTTTTCCATGCTGAATAAGAGCAGTATTAAGTTTTTCTACTTTATCGAACATAATTATTTCCCTTAATTTTACTATTTATTTGATTTTATGGATTTCTTTTAATAGTTTTATTATAATTAAAATAAATATAAACAATTAAGATGTGATTTTCAAGAAATAATATTTTATTTTCTCTATCGCATCTTTTAAATCACAATATTGAGGTAAATAATACTATGGGTAAAATCAGTTCAATTTTGGTTGTAATATTTTTAATATTTTCATATCCGCTTTTACTTTTTGCACAACAGGATACTTCAGAGAAGATTTTTACATCTGCTTTAACTGGAAAATATCCACCTTTTAGTTATGTTGGCATAGACGGCAAGCTTACTGGTTTTGATGTTGAAGTTTCTCAGGAGATTGCCCGCAGAATGGGGGTGAAGTTACAATTGGTTACTACTGAATGGGATGGTATTCTTGCAGGACTTCTAGCCGGAAAGTATGATGTGATTATCGGATCAATGGCTGTTACTCAGGAACGCAAGAGACAGGTAAATTTTTCTATCCCGTATTACCATTCCGGAGCTCAACTTTTTATTCACCGGGATAATCCTGATAAAGTCTACAGTATCGAAGAATGCCGGGGGAAACGAATTGCAACTGGACTTGGAGAAACCTACCAGCATTATTTAGAAGAAAATTATCCTGAAATCCAAGTGGTTACTTTAAAATCACCGGCCGAGATATTTACTCTTTTAGAGCAAAAGCGGATTACCGGCTTTGTTAGCGACCGGCTTGTGGGAGCCTGGCAGATAAAACAATCCGGGCGGCCTTTTGTACCAATCGGAGATATGCTGTATAAAGAAGATATTGCTATTCCGGTCAGACTGGATGATACCGTACTGCTTTCCAAAATAAATAATGCCCTGAAGGATATGCAGCATGATGGAACTCTTAATAAGAAACATAATAAATATTTTAGTCTGGATGCAGTTAAATCAAAAGAGCAGACAGGCAGTATGTCACAAACAGTCATTATAAGTAAACTTCTGCGCGGTTTCGGCATAACTATCAGTATAGCTTTGATATCAATTGTTCTTGGATTTATGCTGGCAATTCCCTGCGGGTTATTATTAACTTATCGCAAAGGAGCACTCTTTGTACCTTCACTAATAATCAGAACAATTGTGGACTTCCTCCGGGGAACTCCAGTTTTAATTCAGCTTCTTTTTGTCTGGATGGGACTTGGGTTGACTCCGTATATCGCTGCTATTGGTACCCTGGGAATCAACACCATGGCCTATATGTCAGAGGTTATCCGGGCCGGTTTAATGAGTGTAGATCCGGGACAGGCGCGAGCTGCACAGGCACTGGGGCTTTCAAAAATCCAGCGATTTCGATTTGTAATATGGCCCCAGGCCTTCAGAATAGCTGTACCACCCCTGATGAATTCAGTAGTTGCTTTAACCAAAGATACTGCTTTGATATCAATTATATCCATTCCGGAGGTAATCCGGGAAGCTCAGTCTATAATCAGTGTTACCTTTGAACCGGGGAAATATTATTTTATTTCTGCTGTACTCTTTTTTGCAGTGACATTTCCTCTAATGAAGTTAGCAGGTCGGTTGGAAAAACGAATTAAACAAAAGGGATTTATTTATGATTGAGATAAAAAATGTTTCGTTTAAATATGCAGATGGAATGGAAGCTCTGATAGATTTTTCAGCATCATTTCCCCCTGAACATATTTTTGCTGTTCTGGGAGAATCAGGTTCAGGTAAAACTACTTTGCTTAATTGTATTAGTCGGTTTCTGACTCCACAGAAAGGTTCCATACTCATTGATGGTGAAAATATATACGATATGGATGAATTGGACTTTCGTCGGAAGCTGGGAGTTGTCTTTCAGGATTTATATCTATTTCCCCACCTGACTATTTTAGAAAACATGACACTTGCTCCCTGCAATGTTCAGAATCTCTCACCTGATCAAGCCAGTCTGGAAGCTTTAGAAATGCTTACCCGCTTGGGAATTGCAGATATTGCTGACAGTTACAGTGCCCAGGTCAGCGGAGGACAGGCACAGCGGGCAGCTATAGCCAGGGGATTAATGTTGAAACCGGAGTATATGATGCTGGATGAACCAACCGCAGCCCTTGATGCGGGTACTACCAGAGAATTTGCTGAATGGCTTAGGGAGCTTCAGGCAGACAGTAATTTCATCATAGTCACTCATGATGTTCCATTTGCAAAAAGTGTGGCAAGTCGAGGGATTTTTATGCATAAAGGAAGAAAAATCAATTCTGGTAATATCAAGAATATAATAGATGTATTGGAATCGGAGTTTAAATAAAACCACTATTTCTTACTTTTTGATTTTTTTTTACGCCTGTCATATCTTTCAGTAGAATTTGGTATAAGAGAAATGGTTTTATCCTTGTAGCCTAACAGCTTTTCAATACCAATTGCTTTGTATTCATCTGCAGGTTCAAGATTTAAAGTGAGATCGCAATTTTCACAATCCCGATCACAAAAGATCGCCTCATAGGAATCAGGCTCTTTATAAGTGGCAATCACTCCTTCATAATTTCTTAAAATTACTTTATTTGTTGACCAGGATATTAAGTAGATTGGATTGACGGGAATTTTTCCGCCTCCACCTGGAGCGTCAATTACATATCGAGGTACTGCAAAACCGCTGGTATGGCCAATAAGACTTTCAATAATTTCAATTCCTTTTCCTACTGGTGTACGGAAATGTGATAACCCTTCGGTTAAATCACATTGATATAAATAGTAAGGACGAATACGGAATTGCACCAGTTTTTGTACCAGTTTTTTCATAATCCGGGGACAATCATTTACTCCGGCGAGAAGAACAGATTGGTTTCCCAGGGGGATCCCCGCATCAGCCAGTTTGTTTATAGCCTCGATGGATGATTTTGTAATTTCCCGGGGATGATTAAAATGGGTGTTTATCCATAAAGGAGTATGTTTTTTAAGCATAGCAATTAATTTATCAGTAATTCGATAGGGAAGCACTACCGGAGTACGGGTACCTATACGTATTACTTCAACATGAGGTATTTTTTTTAATTCTGTGATGATCCAGTCCAAGTAATTATTAGATAAAAGAAAAGGATCCCCGCCGGAAAGTAATACATCCCGTACCCGGGGGGTATCTTTAATATATTTTATTCCTACCTGTATTTCCTTTTTATTGGGAATAGAGTCAATATCACCTACTCTGCGTTTTCTGGTACAGTGACGGCAGTACATTGAGCATACATTACTGACATGAAACAGGACTCTGTCCGGGTACCGATGAGTTATGTTTGGTACAGGACAATCTTTTTCTTCAGCTAAAGGATCCACCATATCATATTTGGATGCATGTAATTCTTTGGTAGAGGGAAAACTTTGCTTATAAACCGGGTCATTTCTGTAGTTTTTTTCATCAATAAGAGAAAGATAGTAAGGAGTAATGGAAAGGGGGAATTTTTTAACTGTTTGTTCAAGTTTTGCCCGTTCCTTCTTCTCAAATTTGATATTTAATAATTCTTCAAATGTATCAATATTTTTTATGGTATGTTTTAACTGCCATTTCCAGTCTTTCCATTCCTTTAATGCAGCTTTGGAATCAATTTGATCTGAAATTTTTCGTTGTCGCTTATTATAAATGCTCATAGTATTCACCTTTGTGCTATTTAATTATGCTGCAATTTAAATGTTAGTATGGATAAAAAATAAAAAATCTATAAGAATCTTTATAAATTTTTATTTAGATTAATATAAAAAAAATTTTAATTTAATGCAAATTTTCCTGCAGAATATTATAATTAATAAGATGTTTGCATACAGACAAGAATTTTGTATATTTAATAAATAAAAAGTGTGAGATTATGTTTGATTTTAAGGGAATATAATATAATGATTAGTAATAGTTTTTTATCAAATCGTGATATTGAAAAATTATCTGAAAGATTTTTGCATTTAATACAAGAGATATTATGTATGAGAAAATCTACAGAAATTGTCTTAAGCAGAGCAATGAACAAAATAAAAGAGAATAAATTTTCTTTTGACAGTAACGATGGATTAATCAATTGGGCTCAGAAAATATTAGATGAAGAGATTGATCAATATTTTTTAGCATTGGTAGAAGGGATAAAACAGAATTCAGAAAAATGTGAAAAAGAACTTTTCGACATACTTTACCGGAGATTTTCCAATTTAATGCAGAGAAAAATGTATAGAGACAGAAATTATATTCAAAAAGCAGATGGAGAGGATATTGTACAAAATGCTCTGAAAATTGTGTTTGAGAAATGCAAATATTCAGAACCTAAAGGAAGCTTTATTCAATGGGCTCAGACTATACTGAACAATAAATATAAAGAATATCGAAGAAAGATGAGCAGGGAACGTAAGCAGATTAAAAGCTTATCTGCAGAGGAGTATGAACCAATATATAAAAAGAGATTAAGTGATGTTATCAGAAAAAGAAATGTTTCACTTAAAACAGAGAATTCTGAAAACAAGGGAAAAAAGACAGCAATGAATTTTAATTCAGAGGAGAATATTTTTAATGATGCAGTTTACAGGTGGCATCCTGTTGAATTATCGGAATGTGAAGATTTAAAGAATCATCTTCTAAAGATCGTACAAGGAATGGGAGAGAGGTGTAAGAAAGTGTTCAGTCTTCTTTTTTCAACCGGGGATATAAAAGTTATTCATGAAGCTTTTCCTGATCTATCCAGAAGCAGGATAGATGTGATAATTTCCAGATGCAGAAAAAGATTGAAACAAGAAGCAATAAAGAGGAGAATTATATGAGCGATAAATGTACTGATCCTGAAATTGGACACCTTCTGGCACGTTATGAATTTGGCAAGCTGACTCCTCAGGAAAAGAAGAAATTTGAGAAACATCTTCTTGAATGCGAAGCTTGTTATAAGGAATATTATTCATTTTTACCAGTTACTGAAACCATCAAAAATAATATTGAAGATTTCAGAGAGGCTGTCCGTTCCAGGGAACACTTTGTAATGAGAGTAAAAGATAAAATAGTTGCTGTTGTTAAAAATTGTATTGACAATGTTAATTCCATGCCTCGACCAGCAAGAGTGATTATCCCGGGATTTGCTGCAGCGGTAATAGTATTAATGGTGTATTTCTTTAGCTCTCCCGGCCCGTTAAATGATTTTAGTTTAATTGTTAATAAAAGTTCTGAAAAATCTATTGTGCATCCCCCTGAAAGCATTAAATCAAAGGCTTATGGGGACAGTATTTCAGACTCAAAATTAAGTTCCCAGGCAGAAAGAGATGATTTTACTGAGTCCTTTATGAAGAAAATGTTTATTAAAAAAAATATTGAAAGAAGAGCATTGGTGTTCCAATGGCCTTATATGCCGCAAGCTGACTACTATCAGTGCTATTTAAAGAGAGTAAAAGATGAAAAAATAATTACTTCTGCAAAAACTTTAACTGACACATTATTTATGTATCCGATTGAGAGTATCCCGAAAAATCAGACCATACAATGGAATTTGGATGTCTATTATAAAGATGGAAATAAATTTTTATTTACCAAAGAATTTAAAATTAATTTTTAACTATTTATGAAAAGGAGATTACAATGAGATCAATATTGCTTACAATGTTTACAATTATTCTTAGTGTTTTGTATTTAGGATGTGCCGGATCCAAGTCATTAACAGATGTTTCGACCGGCAGAGTGCCGGTGTGGTATCAAAATCCCCCTACTGATGACAACAATTTTTTCGGAGTTAATACCCAAACCTCAGTGGATATGCAGACAGCCTTTGACAAAGCCAAACATGGAGCAAGACAGGAAATCGCCAGACAGGTAAGAACTCAAATTGACGGATTGGAAAAAGACTTTATGGAAGAGTTGGGAAGCGGTGAAAATACTCAGATACTCCAGCAGTTTAATGCAGCTTCAAAGCAGGTGGTATCAACTGCGCTTTCCGGGAGTAAGGTGAACAAACAGGAAGTTGTGAAACATGATGATAAGTTCAGAGCGTATGTATTGATGTCCTATCCAATCGGGGCTTCCAATAAAGCCTTAATGGAGCAGATTAAAGATAATGAAGAAATGTATACCCGGTTTCGTTCTTCCAAAGTATTTAAAGAACTGGAAGAAGAAATTAAAAAATATGAAGAACGCAGACAGAGAAAGAACCATCAATGGTAGAAAACAGGAGAATAATCCATTATGTTTAAATCTATTTGTCTGGCGTTGTTGATTCTATCATCTGGTTTTAACAGAGATGCGTCGTCGGTAGAAAAGATTAATTCAGTTGCCGTAGTACCTTTCCAGGTGTTAGGCAAGGTTGAAAACTCCAAGATTTATAGTCACGGACTGCCCGATGCTATTTCGCACAGATTGAGTAAATTTAACAATTTAAAAGTATTAGAAAGAATCAAATTGAGTGAGATTCTTCAGGAAATAAAATTACATGAATGCGGTTTAACTTCAGATGATGGTGTCAGTAAAATCGGTAAAATGATGGGAGCTGATGTCATCATAACCGCAACTATTCACAAATTGTCTTCGAATGTACGTTTTCATATCAGAGGTATACGTATTTCCAGCGGAGAAATTATATTCAGTATTTTAGAATATTTTTCCATAGATGAATTTTATGATTTCAGTGTTCTGGAATACACTATCAGTGTTGATATACTAAAAGCCATCAGACCTGAATATTCTGTTGAACCGGAAACAGTGATTTCCAGAGGTTCGGTTGAATCGTTTCAAAAGTATTCTGAGGGATTATATTATTTTGATCAAGGCAGAAATGATAAAAGCAAACAATGTTTTCAAATATCTGCAGAAATTAACACCAGTGATTACTGGATCAGGAAGGTAAGAAAAAAATCAGAAAAAATGTTCAAGGAGCTTGATCAAAAATATTGATGGACATAATATGATCTATCTTTGACATCTTTTACTCCAGTCATTTATCAAACCTTATTGAGTACATAACAATATCTATACAGGGCATAAATATTGCTGTGATAGCAGTGAATACAAAAATATTTAAAGAATGCAGTAACGAAAAAAATGAACAGAACAACAGTGAACCAGGGTGGTAATTTTTTTACCAGTTCAGAATAATCATTTAAAGGCTTTTAAAAAAAATTGTGCGATGAAAAAAATTTCAATATTAATTTTTTGTTTTTTTATACAATGTCTGCTTTCAGCTCAGAATAATGCCATATTGCAGCTAGATACAGGCGGACATAAAGCAAGAATCTGGGATATTCTAGTTACTTCTGATAAAAGATTTCTCATATCAGCCAGTGATGATAAAACCATACGTATCTGGGATGTTGATCTGGGAAAAGAAGTAAGAAAAATTATCGGCCAGATCGGAAACGGCAGCAGAGGGATGATATCAGCAATTGCTCTGTCATCGGATGATCAATATCTGGCAGTCGGGGGTTATTTTGGTGATAATGAAATCAGAATTTATAATTTTCCCACCGGAGAAATAGTGCAGACCCTGAAGGGGCATTCAAATCTTGTACTGGATGTTGATTTTAATCATGATGGTAATCTGCTGGTATCAGGAGCAATGGACAGAAAGGTTATTGTCTGGAGTAAAGAGAACGGCAGTTTTAAGCTTTACAAAGAATTCTCCCATCATAGCGATGATGTGTACGGAGTTGATATTTTTAAGGAAAATACTGAGTACAGAATTGTATCAATTGGATATGATCAACGGTTAAATCTACACTCTCTTAATTCAGGATTAATCAAATCAATTGACAATAGTTATAAGTTATCTCATGTAGCAGTTTCCGGAAGATATATAGCTGTATGTGGAAAAGCTAATAAAATCAGTCTGTTTGACCGGGATCTGAATCTCATTAAAAATATATACACTAAAACCCGGCCCACTGGTCTTTCTTTTTCAGAAAGCGGGCGATATCTTGTTTCCGGGCATGTCGGGTTTCCTCCGAATAATAATATTTATGATCTCCGCACCGGGTTTAATAAAATCACCACTTTCAATAAACAGCATGCTTTAACTCAGGCAGTAGCTTTTATTGATGAAAATACTGCAGTTACCGGAGGCGGAGAAAATTATGAAATTTATTTTTGGAACATTAATACCGCCCGGGTAGAAAGAGTTATTGAAGGCAAGGGCAGAAAAGTGTGGAGTGTTGGCATATCTGATGAAAAAATTGGTTTTGGCTTCACCCCTATGACCTATACCAATGAAAAGACAGAGTTGGAAAGATATTTTGATCTGAATGAATTTGTGATTAAACATATTCAAGAAGGTGATAAATTCAATTGTATTCCAGTTG
Organism: bacterium; assembly: GCA_046483025.1. Lineage (GTDB taxonomy): Bacteria > Zhuqueibacterota > QNDG01 > QNDG01 > CAYUAG01 > CAYUAG01. The sequence goes on along the minus strand of JAWODZ010000187.1, from coordinate 8,172 downwards.
GATATAACGGACTTAATCATTCTTTCAAACTTCAGCATATCAGGGGAGGAAAGTATGGGTTTTCTGATGCTGTGTTGGAAATCAGAAAAGATGGAGAAGTTTTAAAGAGAATAGTAAGAGATGCTACAAACGGATATCAGCACAGAACCTATGGATTTACTGATAAAGGATTAATTATTTCCGGTGGAAATGACGGGTATTTAAATGCATATAATCTGGCAGGTGAAATTATCGGTGTATTTATCGGTCATACCGGAACAGTGTGGAGTATTGCAGTAGATGATCAATTATTAGTAAGCGGAAGCAGTGATCAGACTATTAAACTCTGGAATCTTGAATCATTACGGCAAACTCAGTCTGATGTTAAAAAGATTTATCCTCTACTAAATATTTTTATCAGTAAGGATGATGAATGGGTAGTATGGTCTGAAAAAGGATATTATGCCTCAAGTATCGGAGGGGATCAATTTGTAGGATATCATATAAATCGTGGCTTTGATCGCGCTGCAGATTATTTTAGTTCGGATCGTTTTTTTCGCTCCTATTACCAGCCATCATTAATGAAAAATATAGTTAAATTAAAAAGTGAAGAGAAAGCACTTGCTTATACAAAAAAAAATATGCGTTTAAGTGAGGTCACTGTAGAAGATATTCTTCCACCCAAGATAGAGTTGAATACTCCGGAGGAGATTATTACATATAATAAACAGGTATCTGTTGATTTTGATGTTATTGCTCAATCTGATTTTAATATTACCGATATTAAAATTTTTTTGAATGGAAGAGAGATCAAAGACCGGGGAATGAAAGTTTTAGTTGATGATAACAGTAGTTTTGAAAATATAAGAAAAACAATAAAAGTACCGTATGGAACCAGTGTTTTAAAGATAGTAGCAGGAAACAGATTTGCTGCCAGCAATCCTGTATATATTCATATAAAAAGTAAAAATGGTGAGAGTGTATACAAACCAAACCTGTATGTTTTATCTATAGGAATATCTGAATATAAAAACATGCGGTATAAATTAGATTATGCCGCCTCTGATGCTCAGTCAATTGTTGAAATTTTTAAAACTCAAACAAAACTATATCAGAGTATTTCTCATGAAATCAGAACAAATACTGAGGCCGGCAGAGCAGATATCTTAAATAGTATAGACTGGCTTATTAATGAGGCAACACAAAAAGATGTAGTTATTATGTTTATTGCAGGTCACGGTATTAATGACGGATTAAATAATTATTATTTTTTAAGTTATGATGCAGATATCCAGAATTTAAGAAGTTCAGCAGTAAAGTGGACTGAATTTAAAGATGTTATTACCAATCTCCCCTCGAAAGTGATTCTTTTTGTAGATGCCTGCCATTCCGGCAATATCTTAGGCAGCAAAAAAAGAGGAGAAGCAGATATTACTACTGCAATTAAGGATTTAATTGCTGCCGGAACGGGTCAGGTAATAATGACAGCAACTACTGATAATTCTGCTGCTTATGAAGATCCCAGCTGGGAACATGGAGCTTTTACCAAAGCTCTTTTGGACGGACTGAAATATATGCGCGCTGATTTTGATAAGAATGAAATTGTAACCATAAAAGAACTTGATTTCTATATCACCAAACGGGTTAAAGAATTGACCAAAGGACATCAAAAACCAACAACTATCGTACCTGAGTCAATTCCGGATTTTCCCATAGTAACTAAATAATTTTTTTGTGCATAATTTTAAAAGGCAGAAATAATGAAAAAATATATAGGTACTTTACTTATTATCAGTTTCCCTGTCTTGGTTATTGCTGGTGCACCTGATTGGGTTGATAATTTTGGAAAAACCGATCGATACCCCAAAGAAATATATCTGACCGGTTTTGGAGTTGCAGCATTAACTCAAGACAATAACAAAACAAAATGTATGAATATTTCAGTCCAGAATGCCCAAAAGGAGTTAATCAATAAAATTTATCTTACTGTTAAATCACATACTAAAATGAGGACCGAAGAAGGGAAAGGACAGTATTCACAAATTTACAGTTCAGTTACTCAATCAGCATCGCAGGTGCAATTATGGGGTTCTGAGGTTGAAAAGTTTTATGATAAAAAATCCAGGACTGCCTATGCTCTGGTTTATGTTAAGAGACAGAAAATCATTGATCATTATAATTTAATTAAAAAGAGATTACAAAATGATATTTCTCATTATTATAACCTGGGAAAACGGGCTCAACAACAAGGTAATGAGTCTCTTGCTTTAAAATATTATCTGCATTGCTATCCCTTATTTAATAAATTATTCCGGGCCTGGGGAATAATCCATGCCTCTTCTTCGAATATGATCCATACTTTTGCCGAGCTTGAGGATTCAGAAATAGAAAATGATTATGTGAAGATTTCGGAATTAAACAGAATGGTTCGCAAACTTAGACAGCAGCCCATAAAAAATATTAAAGATGTAACTCTTTTTATGTATAATTGTTTTCAGGATCAGTTGAAAAACACAACCGGCAGATTGATTATACTTCCCTTTACTTTCCAGAATACCGGAATGTCGAGTAATTTTGCTTCATTTTTACACCATAATCTCAAAAGTAACATCAGCTGTTTACCCGGGTTCAGCATGAGAGGTTCTTCATCATTGGAAAATATTAATTCAGATATATACTTAACAGATTTTAAGACAGCCGATTCATTGTTTTTTTTAAAAGGTACCTATTGGCAGCAAAGAGATAGTATAGAGATTATGGCAGAAATATGCAATCAGCAGGACGAGATTGCAGCAAGTATGAATATCATGATACCGCAGAGTATGGTTAATAAAACCGGACATGAAATAACACCAGAAAATTTTAGTCAGGCGTTAAAGGAACAAAAGATATTTTCTCAGGGTGAAATTAATAATGGAGGGATTTTTCTTGATGCCTGGACTAATAAAGGAAGAAGTGGAGTAGTATTTTATGATGATGAAATTATGAATATATTTCTTCGGGTGAATATACCCTGCTATATCAGATTGATGTATCATCTTGCAAACGGGGTGCGAACTGTTTTATTGGATAATTATTTTATTGATCGTTCCTATGTGAATACTGCATATAAAATTCCTGATAAATTTGTTTGTGATCAGCCTTATGGAGTGGAAGTGCTTCAGATTTTTGCTCAGACCAAACCCTTTAAAAAAATTGATACTGAGTTAGTTGATGGCTATAAAATATTAAAGGAAGATCTCCATACTTTTTTAAGTAAAACCCGCGGCATGAAGAGAATTGAATATAGTGAAGTTTTGAAGACTGAAGAAAGAATTGTAATCACTACTATGGAGAAATAATCATGAAATATACAATGGGTATAATTGTTTTTTTGATAGTTTTTATTTATCCATTGAATTTTTATGCTCAACAGAATTTTAAAGATTGGTTACAGCAGGAAGATGAACAGTTCAGTGATTTTTTGGAAAAGAGGGATAAAGAATTCACTGAATTTTTAAAAAATGAGTGGAAGGAGTTTGAACTGACACAGGGGATAATTCCTGATGAGATTCCCAAACCTGCACAAATGCCGGTTAAAAATTTTGAAGAGGTTGATATTGACTCTGCATCCCCGACATATAAAATGAAAGATTTCAAATTCATACCTGCTCCGAAAAATGAAAGTTTAGGATTTATCAAAAGACCGAAATTAAAATTTAAGTATGTGAAAAAAGTTGATTTTTATTTTTTAAATACCTCCTGCAGTCTGATGTATGACGTGGCTTTGGAAAAGATTGAATTGCCCCGAAACTTTGATAATACTGATATAAGTAGATTCTGGAGTCAAATCAGTAAAACACACTATTCCTATTTGCTTGATCAATGCAATACTGTTAAGAATAAAATGAAATTAAATGACTGGGCATTTTATAAATTCTTAAGTCAATGTACCGCTCAGATATTTCCTGATGATGCTAATATAGTAAAATTAGTCATATGGTTTATAATGCAGAAGTCCGGTTATGATGTGAAAGTCGGGTATAGTAATGATACAATTTTACTTTTAATTTCATCACAAAATATTTTATATAATCATTCCTTTATCACTTCCAATAACCGAAGATACTATCTGCTGACAAATATTTATTCATCAGAGGGGGAAAATAATATTCATACTTATTGTGGAAATTATCCTGATGCAGATTCCATGATAGATATGAATATATATTTATGTCCTGCAGTGAACCCCCATATTATAAAAAAAACTTTGGAATTTGATTATTTACATAAAAATTATTCTTTATCTTTGAATATTAATAAGTCAATTGTCGACTTCTATACACAATATCCGTTAACCGAGTATGCTATTTATTTCAATGCACCTATTTCTAATGAGAGCAGATATTCTTTATTGAAAAGTCTGAAACCTTTATTGGTGGGAAAATCTGAAATCGAAGCAGTGAATTTAATTTTACATTTTGTGCAAAAAAGTTTTACCTATACATCTGATTATGAACAGTTTGGTAATGAACAACCCTTATTCATTGAAGAGACACTTTATTATCCCGGTTCCGATTGCGAGGACAGGGCTGTATTATTTGCCTATTTAATCAGGAATCTATTAAAATTAGATGTTTTAGGTCTAGACTATCCCGGCCATATTGCAACAGCTGTGAAAATTAATACACATATTGATGGTAAATACATCAGTTATTGCGGAGAGAATTATATTGAATGTGATCCTACATATGTTAATGCAAATGCAGGACAATGTTTACCTAAGTACAGGAATGTTGATCCGGAAATAATCTCATTTTACGATTTTAAATAATAAAAATTTTTAAATTCAGGAGATGGAAAAGTATAGAGTTAATTTCTGATAGGGGATAGTAGGTAAATGATGAATATACTGCTGTTTTTTTTATTAAATTTTCATCTCATATAATCGATAGGTCTTATATATTTCTCCGCCCAGCATTTCTGCACTGCGTTTCATCATTCTGTTATTTTCCAGAATCCAGGACATTTCATCTTTTACATATCCTTTTTTTACTGCATTTTTCCAGGTTTCATAATAAAACAGAGCATCAATACCGCTATTTCGATGTTCAGGAATTACCCCCATGATGATAGTCCGGATCATATCAATTTTTTTTGAGTACCAGAGTAATTTAATAAGACCGAATGGGAAAAGACGGCCATTGGTATGAATTAATGCCTGATTTATATCTGGTAATGACAGAGAAAAACCAACCGGTCTGCCATTAATTTCTGCAAACAGAGCAAGCTCCGGTTCAACAACTTGTCTAAGATTTTTGGCTAAATAGTTATATTCATTTTCTGTCATGGGCACAAAGCCCCAGTTTTTTTCCCAGGCTTTATTATAGATATGCCATACAATTTTAGCATCGTTACTAAAATTTTTTAGATTAAATGGCCGTATATTTACTTTTTCTTTTTTACGCACAATTTTTACAACTTTAACCAGTTTATCAGGAATTTTTTTATTATTGTCAATATAGTAGGCATAAAGATCCATTGCTTTATTAAAACCAAATTTTTCTGCAAATTTGATGTAATAAGATGGATTATACGGCATCATAATTACAGGAGGAGAATTGAATGCATTGGTTAAAAAACCACAGTCTTCATTTAAACATGGGTTTGCGGGCCCGCGAAAATTGGTCATGCCCTGATTTTTTATCCAGGATTTGGCAGCAGTAAAAAGTTTCTCTGCAACTTGAAAATTTTCAATTGATTCAAAAAACCCAAAAAATCCTGTTGTTTCATTATGCACTTCATTGTGATTTTTATCAATTATTGCTGCTATTCTTCCCACAACCCGGTTATCTAATAGTGCCAGAAAAAAATTAACTGAAGCATGCTGATAAAATGGATGTTTATCCGGATTCAGAAGTATTTTTTGATTAGATATAAGAGGAGGAACCCAATAAGGATCATTTTTGTAATGAACATAGGGGAATTTAACAAAATCCTTCCATCTGTTTTTGTCATTGCTAGTAAAACTGTAAATTTTAATAGCAGACATATTTATTTCCTTTAAATTTAAATTATTCCAAATTTTTTACCAAGGGTTGAAAAAATTTCAAGGACTTTATCAAGTTCCTCCTCGGTATGAGTAGCCATATAGCTGGTTCTGAGTAATGCTTCATTGGGTGGAACTGCCGGACTTACAGCCGGATTGGCAAAAATTCCGTGTTCAAATAGTAATTTCCAGAATGCAAAACAATCTTCATCTTTTCCGATTTTTATGGGAATAATCGGGGTTTCACTGTTGCCAATATCAAATCCCAGACTTTTATATCCATCAAGCATTTTTCTGGTGTTCTGCCACAATTTCTCCAGACGTTCAGGTTCGGATTCAATGATATCAAGACAAGCAAGTACAGTTGCAACTGCAGCAGGCGGGGGACTGGCAGTAAATATAAGAGAACGTGCGAAGTGTTTTATATAATGAATAACATCTTCTTCTCCTGCTACAAATCCTCCAATTGAAGAGAACGATTTACTGAATGTTCCCATATGCAAATCTACTTTATCCTCTAATCCGAAATGTTCACCGGTTCCACGTCCATGCTTTCCCAAGACTCCGATGGAATGTGCATCATCTACATAAACTCTTATATTATATTCTTTAGCTAATTTTATTATTTCAGGAAGATTGGCGATATCGCCTTCCATGCTGAAAACACCATCTGTAATTATAAGCTTACCAACATCTTTATCTTTATACAGATTTAATTTTTTTTCCAGATCAGACATATCATTATGTTTATATTTCACTACTTTTGCAAATGAAAGCATGCATCCATCAACAATTGAGGCGTGGTCATCTCTGTCTGTAAAAATTAAATCTCCTTTAGTGGTCAGTGATGAAATTACACCCTGGTTAACATGATGTCCGGTTGAAAAACATAAGACTGTTTCGGATTTGAGAAAATCAGCAAGACGTTCTTCTAATTCAATATGAATATCTAGTGTACCATTTAAATATCTGGAACCGGTACAGCCGCTGCCATATTTTTTTACAGCTTTTACTGCTGCTTCTATAACTTTTGGATGTCCGGTAAGCCCCATATAGTTATTAGAGCCAATCATTATCATTTTCCTGCCATCAATGACTACTTCTGAACCGGGTCCGGATTCTATAGCCCTGAAATAAGGATAATTCCCCGATGCAATGGCGTCTTTTGCTCTGGTAAATGTTTTACATTTGTCGAATAAGTCCACGTAACTCTCCTTTTTATTGATTAAAGGATTATAAAATAAAAAATTATTCTGTTTTTTATAATTTAATGATAAATATAAATAAAATTGAGTTTATTGTCAAATTGATTTTTATAATTTCGGCATTTATTATCTAATTTTAAGGCATTATATTTGCTTTTATTTTTTTAGTTAGATATTTAATAAAATTTTAGTATATCTTGCTTAATGTAATTAATAACAGATTTTATAATTACATTATGCAATGTCTTTAAAAGGATCCACTATGTTGAACTCATTAAACCTACGAAAAAGAATGTTTTTATTCATTATTGGTGTGAACCTGATAGTATTATTAGCCATATTTTTTATATACTTGAATTTTTCCAGAAATTTACTAATCAAAGAAACCAAAAGTAAAGCAGAGGCAAAAGTAAGAAATGTTTCTGTTGAACTGCAGGGGTATTTGAATGAAAAAGCAAAGGCAGGATGGACATTTTCAAAGCAGCCCCTGATAAAGCAGTGGTTAAAGGAAAACACAAAAAGAAAAATTAAATCAAATGAAGATAAAACCTTTGAATTAATTATGGACCACCTTAAAGAGGTTGCTGATAAAGATCCGGGAATCCATTCATCTTTTGTTGCCAGTGAAAAAACTCAAATGTATTATGATTGTATACGGAGAGAATTTCCCGATAATTATTATATCAATCAGAGAGAATGGTATCAGAATGTAGTAGAGCTTGGGAAACCTACTTTTGATGTGGATTTGGATTTTGTATCACATGAAATTTTTGTAAATTATAGATGTCCAATATATGATGAGGATGGTAAACTTTTAGGTGCTGGAGGTATTGATATTACTATGGAAAAGTTTACTGAGTTGGTGTCTTCATTATCAGAAGTTTTTGCTACAGGTCAGGCTTTTCTGCTTGATAGACAGGGCACTTTTTTGTATCATCCTAACAAGTCTTATATTTTAAA
>JAWODZ010000198.1:0-8430 GCA_046483025.1 bacterium | reverse complement strand
CATTTTGTTTGCAAATAATCAAAATTAATAAAACCAGTAAAATATTTGTACATTTATTCCCAATGTTCATAATATTATCCCCTTTTGTTATATATTTATTTACCGCTGCCGAAGGTGAAGTCGTAAAAAAGTTATGAATCTTCTGGTGTATATTAAATGTATTGATTAACATTGAATAAAAACTAGGAGGTCCATAATGATTTATCATACGGGTTGTGATGCACATAATAAGACATGTAATTTTCAACACATTTCAGATGATGGAGCAATAGGCTTGAAAATGCGCGTTAACACCAATGAAAACTCTATCCATAGTTTTCTTGATTTATTAGATGCACCCACCACGATGACCCTTGAAGCCGGACGTAATTACTGGTGGTTGAGTCAGCTGTTCGAGGCTCATCCAAAAGTGACTAAAGTAAATGTGGTCGATCCTCGTCGAAGTCGAAAATTAGCTGAAGAACTATCTGTAATCAGTGGATATGGCAGGGCTAAAAATGATCGTATAGACGCTGAGATGTTAGCTGATCAGACAAGAAGGGGCTTATCCCCGACGATTCATGTCCCAACACCATCTCAATTAGAGACAAGGTCACTTAACCGACATCGGTATACATTAGTAATCAATAGAACCCGATCTGAAAATAGCGTTCAGAGTTTACTTGCAATGCATGGGGTAAAAACAACCAATAACGATCTTCTCACCAAACCTGACCGGAAAGAGAAAATCATGCAGAGGGTGCCAGACTATGTCAGATTCATCATAGAACAACTGCTTGCTCAGATTGTTTTTCTGAACAAGCAGATTGAGCCTTGCGAGCAGGAACTAAATAAACGGCTGCCGAATTCCCATCCTCAGATAAAAATAGTAATTTCAGTACCTGGAATTGGTATAATTTTGGCCAGGACAATATACACCGAAATAATGGACATAAACTATTTCAAAGAACCGAAATACTTGGTCAGCTATTCCGGCCTTGCTCCTATTGCTAATGAGAGCGGTGACCGGAAGGGATGTGTCAAATTAAATAGACACTGTAATTATTATTTAAAGTATGCATTTATCATGGCAGCTCATCATGCGAGTAGCCATGTAAACTATCACAAAAAGTATGAATACGATGTAAAAAAACATGGTAAAACTATTGCCAAATTAAATTTGGCACGACGAATAACAAAAACAGTCTATTGGATGTTGACCCGCCAACAACTCTACAATAAGTAGATCTGGTAATGCCGGACTGTTGGTTGCCGCGAGGCAGACAGAGAGTACCATGAAGAACATGGCATATTTTAAAGCCCTTAGGTGAATGTACCTCTGTCGGGTTCAATAAAACTCTTAGTTTACTTCATGTACGTTCCAGATGGTCGGAACAATCCCGAAGTATCGGGATCAAGTACCTAAATAAATGTTTGAGTCCAATAGAAGGATCCATATAAATAGTACGGCAACAACACAACAGGTATTGGAGGTTAATATCACTTTTTTTACACCAGAAGATTCATTTTCAATTTATCTTCTTCATGGGATTGGTGTGCTGGAAAATGGAACTTTTTTATAAATGTTCTTCACCTCGCCGATATATCGAAAAAAACAACATACTTACAAAATAAATAGAAAAATGTGTTTTATTACATCAACAATTAAAGATTGGATTTACTCAAGTGCAGGGAATTACTTATTAAATAAACAAGGTTTCTTACATATTGAAAAAATATGGCGATAATTTTTATATCATAGTATCTGTCGAAGGTGAAGAACACCTTCGACAGCAGAAAATTTCCAGTAATAGGAACAATGTCCAATAATGGATATTTATTCCTAGTAATGGATATATTTAGGGGGGTATTTTTAGTAAGATAATATATATGTTATGCCTATTCAATAATAATATTTTCATTAAAAAATAATATGTTAATTAATAAAGAAAACTTCTTCTTTAATTTCATCAATAATTCCCGTAAAGCACTTGCTTTAAGTTACATTTTTATATATTTTAAATTATAATTATTTTCATTCTATGTATATTTAACAGGTGAAGTTATGAATAATGAACGTATTTATGTTGATACTTCCGTTTTTGGAGGAGTTTTTGATGATGAATTTAAGAAAGTGAGTAATAAATTCTTTAAAGAAATTAGAGAAAATCAATTTAATTTAGTTACTTCAGCAATTGTACAAGAAGAAATATTGTACGCACCTCAAAATGTAAAAAATTTTTTTGATGATTTATTACCATTTGCAGAGATAATAGAAGTTAATTTAGAAGCCATAAAGTTAAGAGAAGCATATTTAAAAGCAAAAATACTAAGTGCCAAATATTCTAATGATGCGTTACATGTTGCTTTAGCAACTGTAGCAAATTGTAAAATAATTGTAAGCTGGAATTTTAAACATATTGTGCATTTTAAAAAAATACCGCTTTATAATGCAGTTAATACATTACATGAATATAATAAAATTGCTATATATTCTCCATTGGAGGTGATAAAATATGAAGAATAAATTTAATTGTGTAGACATGAAACATAAAAGTGCTGAAAAAATAAATGAAAAAATTCAAGGATATACTGTAGAAGAAGAATTAAAATATTGGCAAAAGTGTTCTACTAAGTTAAAAATGAAAAAAGATAAAATATCTAAAAAAGAAAAAAACACGATAAATTCATAACCTTATGAAATGAACTGGCATAACACAAATTTCCATTTGACCAAACCGCAATGTTTCAATATAGGTTCTGATGAAAAAATTTAAATTTATTTATCTCATGAAATTTATCATATGCGGTTTGGCAACTGAAATTTTAGATTGCCCTGGATATTCATCCTGGGCATAAAATGGGGAGGGATATGTATCCCGATGGGTGGTTTGGTGGCTAAGATACTGACAACTGAATTGTATTAGCCTGCTTATCAGGAGTGGGAAAAATGCAAAAATACAAAATTGATCCAGCTAAAACATCTTACTATTTTTGTACATGTACTGTAGTAGAATGGTTGTGCATTTTTAAAGATGAGAAATACTTCCAGGTTATTATCGACAGCTTAAATTATTGTCGAACAAACAAGGGTTTATATTTATATGGACTTGTGATTATGCTCAATCATTTACATATGATCGTATCAACTAAAGATAACATACTTCTATCAGATGTTATGCGGGATTTTAAGAGACATACATCCACAAAATTAGCTGAACATTTAGAAACTGATAATGAAAAAATACTTTTACATTTTTTCAAAAAAGCAGCTGATAAACAGAAAGGAAATATCAAAGTCTGGCAGGATGAATATCATCCCATAGCACTTTACTCACATAAATGGTTTAATGAGAAATTAAATTACACACATTACAATCCTGTTCGGAAAGGATACGTTTTAGAACCGGAGGACTGGAAATATACTACAGCAAGAAACTGGTTCAATGGTGAGGATTATGTAATATCAATTGACCCAGAGTATTTGTGAACTTGAAATAGAAGCGATTTTTGTCAAAAGCGAATATTTGGGGGTAAAAGAAAGTAGAATCTTCCCTGCCCAACCCATCGGGATAGATATCCCTCCCCCCTAAAGAGGCCCACGATGAATATCGAGGGCCATCAGGATCTGCCCGGCACCGATGCACCCGAGGGCCCTGACGCAATCACGCGTGCAACCTCCGATACTAACAACACCCACACATTTGCTGTCAAACTGAAGGATAAATTAACAGAACAAAATATGATCGTACGCATCATAGATTACACCGAGGCCAAAGGGCAAACCTTTGGGGACAATGTGGTGATTTTCGCTGGTCCCACCTGGGGAGGCAAACTGATCGAACAGATTCCAAATTTGATGAATGAAATCACTATAAAATCCAAATCCCTGTGCACCAGTTTAACAGCTTGTGGTACCCAGTCTTCGGGAGATGAGGCAGTTAGTCACATGGTTCAGCAGCTTGCTGATAAGGGTTTTCATACACTTTCCGGAATCGCCCTTGATGCTGACTTGAAACCAGGGGCTGTGGACAGAATCCTGACTGATTTTGCTATTAAAATCGGTGAAGAATTAAAATAATTCCTTACAATTATCTTCTGACCAGAAGGGATAGGGAGATAAAGGATGTATCTCAACGATATTTCCCAGCTCCGCAGGGGCTCCGGCCCCTGCGGCAAAAAGAATGAGAGGCAATGAGTACACGAGAACATAAACAAATAAAACATAAAGGCTGTACCTACTATTTCACCACCACCACCGTGTGTGAATGGAAACATATTTTTATTAAACAATCTGTTATATCACTGATACTTGACAGCTTTTTGTTCTTTCAGAATAACCGAGATGTGTTTACCAATGGATACTGTATTATGCCCAATCATATACACTGGATATTTACTCTCCCGGAAGAAAATGATGAGGTCATAAAAATAATTACTACATCATACATTCTGGCAGAAAGATTCGGATCTTAAAGCTGTGTATACAGAATTTTTTCTTCGGGAAAAACTGGAATATATACATGCTAATCCGACCCAGGAACAGTGGGTTATTGTTGATACTCAGGAAATATATCCGTTCAGCAGTGCAGGTATTATTTCAGTGGTAATGATTATAGACCGCAGGGGAGCATAATGTCATTATTGTGTCAGTCTGAGCCCTTCGGTTATGCTCAGGACAGGCTTTGTCGAAGACTGACACAATAAAATAATAGTTAATAAATAAAAAACCTAAAATTCCCAAAGTAGAAATGAAAACATAAAAAAAAGGAGGAAACCTATCATGGTCACGACAAACAAACCAGCCCCCATCACTCCAGGAGAACGTTATCCATCACTGGATATATTACGCGGTTTTGCCATATTGGGTATATTGCTTATGAACATACAAAGTTTTTCCATGATCGAGGCAGCGTATTTAAATCCGACCGCATACGGAGATCTGACCGGCATCAATAAATGGACCTGGATTTTCAGTCATGTGCTGGCCGATCAAAAATTCTTGTCTCTTTTTTCCATCATGTTCGGGGCCGGAATAGTGTTATTTACCAACCGGATTGAATCCCGGGGATTGAAACCCGCCGGCCTTCACTACCGCCGTATATTCTGGCTTCTGATTATCGGATTGATTCATGCCTATATTTTCTGGCATGGTGATATTCTGGTTCCCTATGCCATGTGCGGATTAATTGCCTACCTTTTTCGAAAAAAGAAGCCCAAAACTCTATTGACAGTTGGATTGATAATTTTTTCAATATCCTCAATAATTTACATTATGTTTGGGGTATCCATACAGCAATGGCCTCAGGAGGCAATTCAGGGTACCATGGCTTCCTGGAATCCGGGCCCGGATAAGATTGCCACTGAACTGGCAGCTTACCGAGGAGGATGGCTGCAGCAGATGACTCACCGGGTTCCTACATCTCTGAATTTTCAGCTCTTTGTTTTTCTGATCTGGACAGGGTGGCGGGCAGGAGGACTGATGCTGACAGGCATGGCCCTGTATAAATGGCGGGTACTTACAGCAGAACGGTCCAAATCATTTTACCTGACTTTTATGAGTATAGGATTTGGTATTGGTCTTCCAGTGGTCATATACGGAGTGATCAAAAATTTTGCTGCCGGGTGGTCTCTGGAATATTCCATGTTTTTAGGCTCCCAATTCAACTACTGGGGCAGTTTGTTTGTGGCCTTTGGATATATCGGACTGATAATGCTGATATCCAATCATCTGATGCAAAAGAAAAGAAAAACCCTTCTGCAGGCAGCAGGAAGAATGGCATTTACCAACTATCTGCTGCAGACGCTGATCTGTACCACTCTATTTTACGGACATGGATTGGGATTATTCGGCAAGGTGGAACGTTTTACCCAACTCCTCATAGTTATCGGTATTTGGGTTTTACTGTTGACAATCTCTCCGCTCTGGCTGAAACACTTTCGATACGGCCCGGTTGAATGGCTCTGGCGTTCCCTGACCTACTGGAAAATTCAGCCTATGCGAAAAAAGGGTTGATTAAAAAACTGACTTTTGCCCTCTCCTTAATCCTCTCCCAGGGGGAGAGGAAATATATTGCATTGATTAATTACGGTTTTTTGAATCTCTTCATAAAATATAACCTACAACTCCGATGTTGTCCAGGAAATCAAAAATTGTCAGTCTGAACCTATCGAAGACTGACAATTCCAATATTATAACCTCCCGTAGATCCTTTCCTGAATAAATTGAAGGATTTCGAATCTTCGGGAGGTTCTTGAAAATAATTATAAATTTATCACTTTGCGACGGGTAGCCTGGATAAGAATCCAGAACCCAAACTAAACTCGTGTGGCATTGCCCCTTCGTTAAACTCAGGACATGCTTTAGGCAATGCTTTAAAAACAATCAAGGTTATTAAGTTTAGAAATTATTCCGGGAAAAGTATAAAACATTTAAGATGTTTACTACAACAAGAAAGCTATTCTATTACTTCCACATCAATGTAAAATAAATCTGTTGCTATGTTCAATTTTTTATTTTCAGGATCAAGGGGTCTGCTTTGCCATTCTGTCCGCGGATATATAAAAAAGGATGTATCCTTTTTCTGCACCGTTACCGGCATATTGAAATTGTTCACTTGTGTGTTCCAGCGGTATTGTACAGAGTCCTGTTCATACTTCAGCTGCAGCACAGGAAGCTCTGTATGATAGAGATACTGATCAAACAAAGGTTTTAGATCCTTATCAAGATACTCATTAAAAAAGTTCAATACATCAGTGATATAGATGGACTGATATTTAAATTCCTCATGCAGTGCATACAGCATTGCCCACCAGGTCTGATCATCATTCACTATATGCCGCAACGTATTTAAAAACAGAGCTCCTTTAAAATACATATCTTGAGTTGGCCAGTGATTTACTCCCGGAGGACCGACAATCGGCATTCTGTTTTTTACTTTACTTTTATATCCATTAAGATAATCAATAGCTGCTTCATAACCGAATTGACATTCTACATACACAGCTTCCATATAGGTGCCAAACCCCTCATGAATCCAGGCATCAGAATAATCTCCGCAGGTAACACTGTTTCCGAACCACTCATGAGCACTTTCATGAATAATTATAAAATCAAATTTTTTACTGATTCCCACTCCGGTCCAGTCCCGACCCAGATATCCGTTTTTAAAAAGATTCCCATAGGTTACTGCAGTCTGATGTTCCATACCGGAATAGGGCACTTCAATCAATTTATACCCATCTTTTTTAAAAGGGTATTCCCCGAAGTGTTTCTGATAACATGCCAGCATAAGCTTTACCTGCTGAAACTGCTTTTCAGCTTTTTTAAGATGATAGGGAAGAACATAGTAGTCCAGACTGAGATCATTCAGCTGATCGGAGAAGTGAGTATACTTGCCTACATTAACCGAAACACAGTAATTGTTAATAGGATAGTGCACTTTCCAGTGAAACCAGGTAAAACCGTCTGCTTGCTTTTCTTTTCCTATGAATTTTCCGTTTGATACTGCAGTCAGTCCGGATGGCACCAGAAAATGCAGAGACATACTTTTTACTTCGTCCAGGTGCTGATCTTTACTGGGCCACCACATACTGGACCCGGTTCCCTGACAGGCTGTGAACACCCAGGGATTTCCCAGAGAATCCTGCTGAAAACTAATGCCCCCGAAACGTCCTCTCCTTGCAGGGGTGCCGGAGTAGAAAAAGTCTATACTGTGGGTTCCCCCTTTTTTTAAATTGTGCGGGAAATCTATAAATACAGCATTGCATTCCCGCTGATAGGTAAGATTCTGATCATTGAAAACAATTGAGTCTATGTGCATATCTTTAAAGAGATCTATCTGAATGGTGCTGCCGTCTCTGAGCATAGTAAAGGTAATGGTATTTCCCCCGGAAAGTTGTTTGTTTTCTATATCAATTTTAATAGAGAGATCATAATGAAGAAGATCATTATTAGACCGATAAGCTCCGTATTGCCCCTGCAGTGAATCCTGCCTAATAAAGTGAAGATTTTTTTCTGCCGGATTGGCCATAGTGGAATCATAGCATAGCTGTACTGTCCAGTTATCCGGGATCTCAGCAAGATTAAATTTTTGAGGCTGATAATTTTTTGCCTGGATGCTCACATAAAAAGAATCGCTCACTGGTGGCAAACTCACTTGACCATTTACATTGGAGCGAAGACTATGGTGAGACTCTTCCAGATAGACAATCGCTCCTTCTATAGGTTGACCGGTGTTCTGATCAATTACAGTAAGTGTTTTGGAAGACGGAAAAAAATATAATAAGGTCAAACCTATTAAAAACGGAACAATTGTACTTTTCAGGATTATACCCCTGTAAGGTTTGTTTTTTAGATTATTCATTTGATCGAGGATATACTTCCTCAAATTCAACTTCCTGCTTTAAGGAATCAACAACCTGGGTAAATACATCAGGATTAGTTTCTTG